>JBBKAW010000098.1 GCA_037722135.1 Aquificaceae bacterium | reverse complement strand
AAGGAAAACTTGGCTATGTGCTGGAAGGTCTGGAGGAAAGGTTAAGGGAGATAAAAGATGGGGAGTTTTGCATGCTTTGATTAAAAGGTTGATAAGCTCTGAGGATATTTTGGAAGTTTTGAAAAGAGAGCTAAGTCTTTGATGTTCTCTTAATCTTGAAAAACTCCTTTAGTAATTTTTTTGCTTCCTCCATAGGTAGATATTCCCACTTTACTCTGTGGTTAAAATATGGTTCATCAAAGAGGTTAAACCTACTCATAACCGCACCATACTTTTCATCTAATGCAAGAAAGACAACCCTTTCTACCCTTGCTAACACCATGGCGTAGGCACACATGGGACATGGCTCAAGGCTTACATAGACCTCACAGCCATAGAGGTATTTCTCACCGAGTTTTTGCATAGCTTCTCTAAGGGCGAGCATCTCTGCATGTGCGGTAGGGTCTTTTAACTCCTCTACTCTGTTGTGGGCTTTAGCTATGACTAATCCATCCTTTACCACCACACAGCCTACAGGCACTTCAGACCTTTCAAAACCTTCCCTTGCAAGCTCAAGGCATGCTTGCACAAACTCCTGCATTGTATTAAATTTAAACCATGCTTACAGTAGCCCTTGCCTTGTGCCAAGTTTTACTCTTTGAGCAACCCGGTTGTGCATCCTGTAAAGCCAGCTACAGGGAGCTTAGCAAGTATCCAAACCTAAAAGTAGAGGTTTACGATATAACCAAGGATAGGGAGCTGGCTAAAGCATATGGAATTGTAGGCTCTCCAACGGTCATATTCTTGAAAAATGGGAAGGAAATAGGTAGAGTTTTTGGATATATGCCACCTTTGATAAAATCTCTGGCGGAGAAGTGTTTCTGAATGTATTACCTTCTCAAAACAGAGCCTTCTGAGTATTCTTATGAGGACCTTCTCAGGGATGGAATAACGCGATGGGATGGCGTTAAGAACCCTCTTGCACAGAAGTATATCAGCTTTATGAAAGTGGGAGACCTGTGCTTCATATACCATACGGGCAACATAAAGGCGGTGGTGGGACTTGCAAAGGTAATTTCTGAGCCCTATAAGGATGATAATAATCTCTGGGTTGTGGATTTAGAGCCTGCGGGTCTTTTGAAAAAGCCTGTAAGTCTCAAGGTTTTAAGGACTGAACCGCTTTTTAAAGATTCCCCTCTCCTAAGGATGCCAAGGTTATCTGTTGTGCCATTAAACAAAGAGCAAGCGGAAAGGATTATGGAGCTTTCAGAGGCTTTCAATTAGACTTCCTGCTTGCACTATTTGACTGTTTGACACCACAAGGTCTGCACCAAGCTCTTTGGCTTTTTTCATTAGTTCTACGTTTTTATGCCCACAGTAGGCTATAACCTTTGCACCCAAAGCCTTTAGCTCAGCAACCTTTTCCACAGGAAACTGCTCAAGGCTTATGAGAACCATATCCTCACCTTCGTAGTTGGTACCAACCCTTACTTCATGACCACCGAGGGATGACCTTATCCTACTAAGAAGTATTAGGTTCTTTTCCATGAGAAGGATTTTCATGCTTTAGCTCCTCCAGAGATTTTAGAAAGCTCCTTTTAAACTCTTCTTTAAATTTGTGAGACCAAAAGGCTACCTTTAGGGTATTACCTTCAAGCCTTGCCCACACTTTGCGATGGACTGTATAAAAGGCAAGAATCATTCCACCCACAACCAGTATAGACCCAAGCCATATTAAAGGCGTGCCAGGCTGGCGCGAAACCTGAAGACCACTAAAAAACTGAGGCTCAAAGTCCACAAGGAAAAAGACATAGGGAAACTCCGCAAGCTGTGGTATCACAGATTGGGCAAAAACTGTAAGCTCTGGCGAGTAGACCACAGGCACATCGTAAGCCTTCCCGTCCATAAGAACCTTTATCACAAGGGCAGGCTTGAGCTCTCCTTCAAAGCCTTTTTGCTCGTCTTCTATGTTTAGAGTAGACCTATCTATTGCCAAGAGCATGTTTTTAAACTCGGACACTTTTCCAGCTCTTAGCTCCACTTCTCCAACAAAAGCCTTCCTTGGGTCTTGGGGTGCGAGCTTCTTGTCAAAAATGGCAATCTTTGCCCTGCCTGCATCTCCTGTTAGTCCATAGGTTGCTTGAAATATTCTATATGTGCCGAAGTCAAAGGGAGAGTTTACTGCGGTCATGCCTTCCGCGACAATTTTTCCATCCTGAATTATCCTTATATCGCTTTCAAAGCTCGCTATAGCATCTTTGAAAGGCGTTTCTTTAGTTTTTCCCTTTCTTTGAAACTCCTCTTCGTAGCTAACTATTCTGAAGTCCTCCAACTCTATCTGAAAAGGTAGCTTTATAGCTTTCTCTTTGGCAGGTATGAATAGGGTATCACTCCTTGAGCCCTCGGGAATTATAACTGTTCCCCTTATGCCCCATATGGCATCTATTAGTCCACCCGCCATTATAACAAGGAGACCTATGTGAACCACATAAACGCCGAGACGAGCATACCTTCCTTTTTCTCCATAAAAGTAAGTCCTTCCGCCCTCCTCTTCCATAAAAACCCTAAATCCGAGCTTTCCCAAAAAGCGTGCTACCTTTTCCTTTGAAGGGTTTACCTCTATGGATATGGCTTTTAGGTGTCTTTCCATGTTTTCATCCAACCTCTGAAACCTTTCCTTTGTAAAGGTCTGGACCCATACTCTTGGAAGTCTTTTGTAGGAGCAGGCTATGAGGTTTATGGCAAGGAGCACTATTAGTCCGATGTAATACCATGACCGGAAAACATCCGTTATCCAAAGTCTCCAAAGCCAATAGCCTATATCCGCACCAAACCTGTCAAGGTAAAACTCTATAGGTTGGTTTTGCTGAACGTAAGTGGAGCCAAGCATAGAGAAAATGGCAAGGAGTATCATTATAAAAATGGCAAGTCTGAGGTCTGCAAGGAAGTCAAAGAGAAAGGTCCAGAGACTTTTTTTCTTCGCATATTCTTCTTTTAGGAAACTGTAGACGCTCAAGGCGTATGAGAAAAGGGCAAAGGTGAAAAGGGCGGACGTGCCACCAAGGAGGGCAAAGTAAAGAATGCCTCTCTCCTCAAGGTGAAAGAGTCCAACTATAACGGTGGCGGTAAAGAGGAGAAAGGAAGCCACCAAGAAGGCATAGCCTCTATAAGCGTTTTTTACCTCAACCATGACAGATAAAATAAAAATATAAGGTGTATAATTACAGAATGCTAATCTTTGAGCTCTCTTCAAAGGGAAGAAGGGGCTATCGCCTGCCAGAGTTGGACGTAGAAGAGGTTAACCTTAAAGAGCATCTTGGTGAATACTTCCGAGAAGACCTTAAATTTCCAGAGGTCTCCGAGCTTGATGTGGTAAGGCATTATACAAGGCTTTCTCAACTTAACTATGCCATAGATACCACCATGGTTCCTCTTGGCTCTTGCACTATGAAGTATAACCCAAGAATAAACGAAGAGCTTGCAAGCCTTGAGGGTTTTTTGAACCTGCACCCTATGACGCCAGAAGACTATGCTCAGGGAACTTTAAAGCTTATGTATGAACTAAAGGAGCTTCTCAAAGAAATAGGTGGCTTTAGAGAGGTTTCTCTACAACCTGCGGCAGGGGCTCATGGAGAGCTTCTGGGTCTTTTAATGATACTTGCCTATCACAGAGATAGGGGGAACTTCCATAAGAGAAAGGTCCTCGTTCCAGACACCTCTCACGGCACAAACCCTGCAACCGCTTCCTTGTGTGGTTTTGAGGTAATAACGGTAAGGAGCAACAAAGAGGGAGAGCTTGATTGGGAAGACTTTCAGAAAAAACTAAGCGATGAGACCGCATGCCTCATGATAACGAACCCTAACACTTTGGGTATATTTGAGAGAAGGATAAGGGAAATAGCGGACGCTCTTCATGAAAGGGATGCTCTTTTGTATATGGACGGTGCTAACATGAATGCCCTTGTGGGGATTGCAAGACCAGGGGAGTGGGGTGTGGATGTGATGCATTTTAATCTTCATAAGACCTTTTCCACACCTCATGGTGGTGGTGGTCCAGGTGGTGGTGCGGTAGGTGTCTCAGAAAGGCTCGTAGACTACCTCCCTGTCCCTCATGTGGTCTTTGAGGATGGTAAATACAAACTTGACTGGGATAGACCCAAAAGCGTGGGTAAGCTCCTTGCCTTCTATGGACATGTAGGTGTCTTTGTAAGGGCTTTGGCTTATATACTCTCTTACGGCTCGCAGATAGACTTGGTTTCAAAATACGCTATCCTCAACGCCAGATATTTGAGAAAGCTCCTCAAAGACCTCCTACTTGACCCCTATGAGCATGTCCCTTGCATGCATGAGTTTGTCTTGTCCGCTCAAAACCTCTTAAAGTGGGATGTAAAGGCTATGGATGTGGCTAAGGCTCTATTGGATAGAGGCTTTTATGCACCCACCGTATACTTTCCACTTACGGTAAGGGAAGCTCTTATGATAGAACCCACAGAAACGGAAAGTCCTCGGACCCTTGAAAGATTTGCTAAAGCCTTGGAGGAGATAGTAAAGACCGCACAAGAAAACCCCGAACATCTCAAGTCTTCTCCTCACAGAACGCCAGTGAGAAGAATAAAAGAAGCAGAGGCAAACAGAAAGCCAATTCTTAGAGCCTCATTGGCATAACCACACAGAGGTATGGGTCCCTTTCTGTGTCATCGGACTCAATAACCACCGCACTATCTGGGTCAACAATCTTTATCCATACCCTATCCACATCAAAACTGTCAAGGGCTTCAATAAGGTATTTGCCGTTAAAACCTACCTCTACAGGCTCACCAGTGTAGTCCACATCCACCTCATCCCTTCCCTCTCCATACTCTGGGTCTGATATTTCAAGAAGGGCAACGTGGTCGGAAAAGCTAATCTTCACAGGAAAGGCGGAAGACTCCGCTATGGCGGAAAGCCTTTTTAGACTTTCAAGAAGAGCATCTTTTCTAACAACCACCTCATGGTTAAAGTGTTTGGGTATGACTATCATATAGTCTGGGTATTCACCTTCCAAAAGCCTTACTGACAGGCTCCAGTCCTCTCCAACAAAGTGGGCAAAGGACTCATCCTTACCAGATTGGACAGACCCGATGTAATCTTTCATAAGACCTTGAATGACCTTTAGGCTTTTTCTTGGTATAAGTAGCTCCATGGGAAAAGGGGAATTCCTCCAAAAGAGGGCAAGCCTGTGTCCGTCTGAACCCACAAAGTGAGTCTTCCCATCCACCTCGTGAACATAAAGACCCTGCAGTGCATAGCGGGCATCATCTTTTGATATAGCGTATTCCACTTTGTCTATTGCCTTGATAAGGTCTACCGAAGGAAGCTCTGTGGAGGTTTCTGGTTGAGGAAATTCTGGAAAGTCCTCTGGGTCAAGGGTCGTAAGCCTAAAGGTGCTCCTGCCACCTCCTACAGTTAGCTTGTCTTCCTTTAGCTCAAGGTAAACGGTAGCAACAGACATATTCTTTATCACGTTGGTAAGCTTATTTGCGTTAACTGCTGTTTTACCCTCATCTTCTATCTCTGCGGATATACGCAGGGACAGGAAGTTTTCAAGGTCTGTTGCCTTTAGAGTGAGAAACTCGTCCTCTGCGATAAGAAGAAAATTGTTTAGTATGGGCAGAGCGGACTTCTTCTCTGTGGCGTTCTTTGCCTTCTGAAGGGCGGATAAAAACTCTCCTCTGTCTATTCTTAGTTTCATGTCGTATATTATAACCTACAACTGCTATGAGGGCATATCCATCCTATCTGAACTTAAGCGAGGATGAGTGGCTTACTCGCATAAACAAGGCTTTTGAGATGCTTTCTGATTGTAGAGTATGCCCTCATAGGTGTGGTGTAAACAGGCTGAAGGATGAAAAGGGATATTGCAAAACTGGCAGATACGCAATTGTAGCGGACTACTTTCCTCACAGAGGGGAAGAAAAACCCATAAGAGGCAAAAGGGGTTCTGGAACGGTGTTTTTTTCCTATTGCAATATGAGATGTGTTTACTGTCAAAACTATACCATAAGCCATTTAGGAGAAGGCGAGGAACTAAGACCAGAAGAACTTGCGGAGGTCTTCTTAAAGCTCCAAAGACTTGGCTGTCATAATATAAACCTTGTGAGCCCATCCCACGTTGTGCCTCAGATACTTCAAGCTCTGTATATTGCGGTAAAGGATGGTCTAAGAATTCCTATAGTGTATAACACTTCCTCTTACGACAGCCTTGAAAGCCTTAAGCTTCTTGATGGTATTGTAGACATATATTTGGCAGACTTCAAGTATGGAGATAACCTTGCTGGCAAAAAATACTCAAAGGTAAAGGACTATCACAAGGTAGCCCTTCAAGCGATAAGAGAAATGTATAGGCAGGTGGGAGACCTTCAAGTAGACCAAGAAGGCATAGCCATAAGGGGTCTTTTAGTGAGGCATCTTGTCCTGCCACAAGATATAGCCAAAACAAAAACGGTGATGGATGAGCTAAGGTCCATCTCCCCTCGCATGGCGGTTAATGTAATGGACCAATACATGCCATACTACCAAGCTTACAAGTATCCTGAACTTTCAAGAAGGATAAGCAGAGAGGAGTATATAAGAGCCCTTGAGCATGCTAAAAACTTGACGCTTATATTAGACTGAATAAGTTTTTTCTAAAACCCATGGTAAAGCAAAGAGAACCCATAGTTGCCATAGCAACCCCCTTTGGTGAGAGTGCTATCGGAGCTATAAGGCTTTCTGGACTTGGTGTGTGGGAAAGGATAAAAGACCTGTTTATACTCAAAGGGAATTTAAAGCCAAGGTATGCGCACTTTGTAAAGTTGAGAGACACAGACGGTAGTGTGCTTGATGAGGGAATTTTAATCTTTTACCCATCTCCAAAGAGCTACACGGGTGAGGACATGGTGGAGCTTTTCCTGCATGGAAACCCTCTCATCTTAAAAAAAGCCCTTGAGCTTTTCCTTTCAAAGGGTATAAGGTTGGCAGAGCCCGGAGAATTCACCAAGAGAGCCTTTTTAAACGGAAAGTTGGACCTTCTGCAGGCGGAGGCGGTAGGAGACCTTATTGGTGCTAAGTCCGAGCTAAGCTTAAAGTCTGCCCAAAGACAACTCCAAGGAGAACTCTCTTCGCTTATAAACTCCCTTAGAAACAGACTTCTTGAGCTTCTTGCCTATGTGGAGGCGGACATAGAGTTCTCAGAGGAGGACATTCCTACTCTAAGCAAGGAGCAAATAATAAGCCTTCTTAAGGAAATTATCAAGGACATAGATAAGCTTCTCTCAACGGTAAAAACTGGAGAGTTTCTCAGAAGGGGCATAAACCTTGCTATAGTTGGAAAGCCAAACGTAGGCAAATCCTCCCTCTTTAATGCTTTGCTTGGCAAAGAGAGAGCCATAGTTACAGACATTCCCGGGACTACAAGAGACTTTTTGCAAGAAACTTTAACTCTTAAGGGCATACCGGTAAACCTCATAGATACTGCGGGCATAAGATACACCCAAGACCCAGTGGAGAAGATAGGAGTGGAAAGAAGTCTACAAAAACTCAAGAGCGCGGACATGGTTCTCTTTGTGGTGGACGTTAGCAGTCCCCTTGAGGAAGAGGACCTAAACATATATTCCATGGTCAAAGACCTTGAGCATATTGTGGTGGCTAACAAGATAGACAAGGGTGTTGAGGAAGAGGTGTTTAGGTCTTTCCCTGAAGCTGTGGGGGTAAGTGCCTTAACTGGCGATGGATTGGAAGAACTAAAAGATACCATTCTGCAAAGGCTTGGTCTTCATGTAAGCAATAGCTTGCAGGTTTATATAACCGTTAGGCATGAAAACCTCTTGAAAAAATCCTCAGAAGTGTTAAAATCATTAATATACAAATTGGAGAGAGAAGACCTGTTCCCAGAGATACTCATGCTTGATTTGAGGGAAGCGCTTAGCTATTTAGAAGAAATTCTTGGAGTTGTTAGCACAGAGGATATTTTAGGTAGCATATTTTCAAGGTTCTGCATAGGAAAATGAAGGAGGTTTTGAAGTATGGAACAAGTTCAAGTTCAAGAAAAAAAGATTTATACACTTGAAGAGCTTAAGAAGCTATCCCTACAGGAGCTACAAAAAATAGGCAGAGAGCTTGAGCTTTCAAGGGTAACTGGGCTAAGGAAGGAGGAGCTTATAGAGAAAATACTCACTGCTCAGGCAAAGGAAGAGGGGCTAAACTTTATAAAGGGTGTATTGGAGATTCTACCCGAAGGTTATGGCTTTATTAGAAGCTCTGAAAACAACTACATGCCCAGCTACACTGATGTATATGTGGCACCCTCTCAAATAAAAAAGTTTGGACTAAGAACGGGTGATACAATAATAGGCTTTGCAAGACCGCCACAGGAAAAGGAAAAATACCAAGCACTTATAAAGATTGAATCCGTTAACGGATTACCACCAGACCCAGATATTCTTAAGGCAAGACCACAGTTTGAAAAACTCACCCCTTACCATCCAACAGAGCGGTTCAATCTGGAAACATCCCCCACAGAGCTATCTACGAGGGTTGTAAGCCTTATAGCGCCCATAGGAAAGGGACAAAGGGGTATGATAGTGGCACCACCAAAAGCAGGAAAAACGGTGCTTTTGCAGAAAATAGCAACAGCCCTTATACAGAACCATCCTGAAGTGCATCTGATAATCTTGCTCATAGACGAAAGACCAGAAGAAGTTACAGAGATGAGGAGGATTGTGGGTGATGGTGCGGAGGTTATCGCCTCTACCTTTGATGAGCCTCCAGAAAGACACATGCAAGTGGCGGAGCTGGTAGTGGAAAAGGCAAAAAGACTCGTGGAACTAAAGCAGGATGTGGTAATACTTTTGGACTCTATGACACGTTTTGGAAGGGCGGCTAACGCAGTTACCCCACCCACGGGCAGAGTTTTAACTGGTGGTATAGAGGCGACCGCACTCCAAAGACCTAAAAAGTTCTTCGGTGCTGCACGGAACATAGAAGAGGGTGGTTCTCTAACGATAATAGCAACCGCTCTTATAGAAACTGGTTCAAAGATGGACGATGTTATATATGAAGAGTTTAAGGGCACAGGAAATATGGAAATACACTTAGACAGAAGGCTAATGGAAAGGAGGATATTCCCAGCCATAAATATAGAAAAGTCTGGCACGAGGAAGGAGGAGCTTTTGCTTGAAGATTGGGAGCTTCAGAGGATATGGGTCTTAAGGAAGTTTTTGGCTACGATGGATGCTATAGAGGCTATGGAGTTTCTCCTCGATAAGCTTAAAAAGTTCAAAACTAACAGAGACTTCTTAAAGGCTATGCACTCGTGATAAACCTGCTTGAATACCAAAAAAACCTTGGAAAGGGGCAAATAAAGGCGGTAAACTTATTGCACGGTGAAGAGGAATACCTTGTAAAAAGCTTCCTTGATAAACTAAGGGGAGTTATACCCGTAAGGGTTTTGTGGGGTGATGAGCTAAGTCTTGAGGACTTTGTGGGTTTCATAGGCACGACTGGTATGTTTGCAAAGTCAGAGGCGCTGTTTATTTACATGGCTGAAGAGTTCTTTAAGGGTATAAAAAACTATAAGAACCTAATTAGCTACTTGGAAAGGTTAAAGGACAAAAAGGTCTTTTTTTACGTGAGTTATAAGTTAAGTGATAAGGACCTTCAAAAGGAACCCTTTCTGAGCTTGTCAAGGTTAGGGGATGTTATATATGCGGGCAAGTTAGATAGAAGAAGGGTAAGGGAGCTTGTAAAAAACAAACTTCAAAAGGAAGGTATAAGTATAGAAGACTCTGCCCTTGAATATCTTTTGGAAGCAAGCTCTTACCAGCTTCAAATCCTAAAGGCTGAAACAGATAAGCTAATACTCTATGGAAAAAGGAACATAACCCTTGAAGACATCAAGTCTATGGTGATTGCAGAGCCTGAACTTAGCCTTTTTGACCTGTCTGATGGTTTGTTTCTCAAAGACTACGAAAAAGCTTTAAGTTCTATTAACTCTATTCTAATGTCTGGCATGCATCCATTGCAGGTTTTAACCTTCCTTGTCAACTACACTTTAAAGCTATATACCGCTAAGACCTTAGTGGAAAATGACTGGGATGTGGAAAAAGCCCTTTCTGAGGTGGATGTAAAACACAAGTTTCAGGTTCTAAACTTCAAAAGATACCTTAGCGCAAATTCTATTGATGACCTTGAGCTATTACTGAAAAAACTTCACTTGCTTGATATAAGCATAAAGGTCTACTACTCTGAGCCAGCACAAGCCCTAAGGAAATTTGTGATAGAATACATGCTACATGAGGAAGGCACATATAACCAGACAGACACGGGAAACCAAAATAGAGTTGACGCTGAACCTTGACGGTGTGGGAAACTACAAGGTGGAAACACCAGTAGGTTTTCTAAGCCACATGGTAGAGACCCTTGCAAGGCATGGAAGGTTTGATATTGAGCTTTACGCAGAAGGAGATGTGCACGTCTCTTACCATCATACTGTAGAAGACGTAGGTATAGTGCTGGGTATGGCTTTTTTGCAAGCTCTTGGAGACAAAAAGGGTATAAACCGCTACGGATATGCTATAGTGCCTATGGACGAAGCCCTTGTTCTTGCAAGTATAGACATCTCTGGCAGACCCTTATTCTTTTACGAGGACTTAAACCTAAGGGGTAAGATAACAGACTTTGACTTTGAGCTCATATGGGAGTTTTTTAAAGGCTTTGCCTTAGAGAGCAGGAGCACTCTTCACATTAAGGTTCTCTCTGGCAAAATTCTTCACCATGTGGCAGAGGCATGCTTTAAAGCCTTAGCCCTTAGCCTTAGACAAGCGGTAAGTATAAATGGCAATCTTTTACCCTCAACTAAGGAGAGCCTTTGATTACTGGTAGATTATAAAACCATATAGGTTTAAGGCACGGAGTCTTCTAAGTTCTCTGAGAGCATCTTCTCTACTTTCAAATTTTCCGTAAAAAACTCTATATATGCCTGAGCTTTCCACGATCACAACATCCTTTAGGTTCAGCTCTTTTTCAAGCTTTTCTTTCCAAGCCCTTGCGAAACCAATAGAGGAAAAAGCTCCCAACTGTATTCTGTAGTATTTTTTGTCTTGTTGAATGGGTTCTACTTTTTGTGATTCCAGATTTGTTTCTGCTTTTGCCTCAGGCTCCTTTGAGGTTTCCCTTTTTTGTTCTTGAGCTTCACCAATTATCCTACTTCGTGGAAGTTCCTGAGTTCTTGGTTTAATCTGTGCCCTCTGTTCCGCAATAAGCACAAGGCTTAAAAGCTCATATGCTCGGGATTTTAGATGACCAGGGGCTTGCTTGTCTTCAATGACCACTCTTAAGTAATTCCTTGCATTGGAGTAATTACCAAGTTCATATTCCGCTCTGGCTAAGCCCAAGTATATGACCGGGCTAACTATTCCGTTATTTACTAGACGTTGATAGACTTCCCTTGCGGATGCGTAGTCTTCTTCTTCTTCATAAAACTGTGCAAGCTCAAGTTGAGCGTCAATAAACATGGGGTTATAGGCAACCGCTCTTCTGAGGTTAGCAAGATAATCCTCTTTTCTATCAATAGCCTGATAGACCTTTGCTAAAGAGTAGAAAGCCATGTGCTTTTGAGGAAATGCTTCGTCTTCAATAACTTCTCTCAGAACCCTTATAGCCCTCTCATAGTCCTTCTGTCTATAGTAGAGAATTCCTAAGTTGAGCTTTGCTTCCGTATATGTTTTATCCACTTGAAGGGCTCTAAGAAAGGCATTCTCTGCCTTTTGGTATTCTTGCACCTCCATGTAAGCTAATCCAAGAGCATTCCAAACCTTTGGTTCATTGGGTGCAAGCTGTGATGCTCTAAAGAAGTTGGCTATAGCCTCCGAATAGTTTTTGGCTATGTAAGAGGACATGCCAAGGTCATAAAAATATTGCCACTGGGATTTAGAAACATCTTCCTGCCTTGGAGCGCAGGAAAAGATAAAGAGTAAAATCAAGAATGTAAATTTCCTCATTGCTTAATTATAGCACCTCCAAAGATTCCTCTCAACTTTCTTAGTTCACTATCTATATCATCAGTTTTCACCAAAATCCTAACCTTATAGAAGTTATCTTCCTCAACTATATTGACCCTATAACCCATTTCTCTTGCCCTTTCCGCAGTTTTCTTTGCACCCTCTTCATTCACGAAAGCTCCTATCTGCACCGTGTAAGTTTTTAAGGTTGCTTTTGCAACTTCTCTACTTTCTCTAACTTCCCGAGGTTTTTCATTAGCCCTTTCTTCTTTTGCTTTTTGAGAAGGTTCTATTCCTTTTTCCTCCCTTATCTTTTGAGCTATCACATCTCGCTCCTTGGTTTTTAGAGCTTCCTTTATTTCCTGCTTCTCTTCCTGTTTTTTAACTTCTGCTTTAGGCTCTAAAGATGCAGGAGGTTGTTGAGGCTGTGGAGCTTCTTCTCTTTGTGGTGAGGGCTGAACTACAAGAGGCGGGGGCTGAACATTATCTCCTTTTGTCTTTAGACGCTCTTTCAAACCAAGATAAAAAAACACAAGAGCGACAAGCACTCCAAGAAGTATTATGAGCCTCTCTCTTTTCACAGCTATTCTCCTTATATGAGATTATTATAAACCTTTGAACCATCTCAAAGTTGCCTTTAGACCCTCTTCGAGGGATACCTTAGGAAACCATTCCAGCAATTTCTTTGCTCTGCTTATGTCCGGACACCTTCTGGGTGGGTCATCATCTCGTGGCGGAAGAAACTCAATTTTTGAAGAAGACCCAGAAAGTTCAATAACCCTTTTGGCAAGCTCCAATATGGAAACCTCTTCAGGATTTCCCAAATTTACCACCGTGCCAGCAAGACCTTCTCTAACAGATAGTCTAAAAAGTCCTTCTACAAGGTCATCTATGTAGCAAAAGCTCCTTGTCTGTGAGCCATCCCCGTATATGGGTAGTGGTTCTCCACTTAGGGCTTTCTCTATAAAGGTGGGTATTACCCTCCCATCCTTTCTTCTCATGCGTGGACCGTAGGTGTTAAATATCCTTGCAATCCTCACATCAAGTCCATGCTCTCTGTGATAAGCCATACACAACGCTTCAGAAAACCTCTTAGCCTCATCGTAAACGCTCCTTGGACCCACTGGATTTACATATCCCCAGTAGTCTTCTGGTTGAGGATGGACCTGTGCAGAACCGTAGACTTCAGAAGAGGAGGCAAAGACATACCTTGAACCCTTTAGCTTGGCAAAACCCAAAGTGTTGAGAGTGCCAAGGGAGTCCACCTTCATGGTGTGTATGGGATGGTTCATATAGTCTACAGGAGAGGCAGGACAGGCTAAATGAACTACGAGGTCTATTGGACCCTCTACGTATATGTAGTTAACCACGTTGTAGTGTATAAAGCGAAAGTTTTTCTTCTCAAAAAGGTGGGCTATGTTGTCTGGACTGCCTGTAAGGAAGTTGTCCATGCCTATAACGTAAAAGCCTTCTTCTAAGAACCTTTCCGCAAGGTGTGAGCCTATAAAGCCTGCCACACCGGTTATCAAAACCCTCATCTTCCCACAGGGTAGTATTCAAAACCTAAAGCCCTTACCTCTGGTGGTTCGTATACGTTTCTGCCATCCACTATAATGGGTAAAGCCATAAGGCTCTTTACCCTTTTTAAGTCCGCTTTTTTAAACTCTTCCCATTCTGTAAGTATAAGCAGGGCTTCCGCATTTTCCACCGCACTGTAGGGGTCTTTTGCATAGCTTATGCCCTTACCTTCCGGAAAGAGGAGTTTGAAGTTCTCCATAGCCTTGGGGTCATAAAGGGAAAGTTTTGCACCCTCCCTTAGTAGCATATCCACTATCTTTATGGATGGTGCTTCTCTTATGTCATCCGTGTTGGGTTTAAAGGCAAGCCCCCAAACCGCCAACTTTTTGTCTTTAACGCTCCAAAGAACCCTCTTTACCTTTTCTACGAACTTTACAGGTCTTTCTTGGTTTATCCTGTCTACCTCTCTCAAAAGTCCAAAGTCAAGCCCGTAGTCTTGAGCTATCCTTATAAAAGCCTTTACATCCTTTGGAAAGCAAGAACCTCCATAGCCTATACCTGCATTGAGAAAATCCCTTCCTATGCGTTTGTCATAGCCCATGCCGTCTGCAACCAGCTTTATGTCCGCGCCAGTTTTTTCGCAGAGGTCTGCGACCATGTTTATAAAGGATATTTTCATAGCAAGGAAGGAATTGCTTGCGTGTTTTATAAGTTCTGCGGTAGCTGGGTCTGTAAAGATTATGGGACAGTTAAAGTCTTTATAGAGCTCCTCAAATATCTTCTTTGCCCTTTCGCTTTCCACTCCCACCACTATCCTATCAGGTTTGAGAAAATCCTCTATGGCGGAGCCTTCTCTAAGGAACTCAGGGTTTGACGCCACATCGTAGGGTATATCTGGACTTTTTATGTATCTTTGCACTGTCTTTTTTATAAGCTGGTGTGTGTTTACTGGAACGGTGGACTTTTCTATGAGGAGCTTATAAGAGGTCATAAGTTTTGCGGTTTCCCTTGCCACCTCTTCCACCTGTGAAAGGTCCGCAGAGCCATCAGGTCTTTGTGGCGTCCCCACACAGATAAATATCACATCAGAAAACTCAAGCCCTTCCTTCAAGTCCGTGGTAAAGGACAGCCTACCAGCCCTTAGAGATTCCTGCATAAGCTCCTCAAGCCCTGGCTCATAAATGGGAGACTTACCAGCCTTCAGGAGCTCCACCTTTTGAGGGATTTTCTCCACCACCATAACCTCATGCCCAAGGTGTGCAAAGCACACGCCCGTTGTAAGCCCTACGTATCCTCCTCCAACTACAGTTAGCTTCATGGCTACATCCTCTCAGGAGCTTCTATTCCCAGCAATTCAAAAGCAGTCCTTAGGGTTATCTCCACACCCTTAAAGAGGGCAAGTCTCAAGAGCATAAGGTTTCTGTCCTCCACCATTACTCTGTGATGGTTATAGTAGTAATGAAAGCTTTTTGCAAGCTCAAGGAGCGAGTAAGTTATAAGGTGAGGAGAAAAGGTCTTGGCTACCGCCTCAAAGGTATCTTTTAGATATAGACACTTCTTAGTCAGTCTAAGGTCTTCCTCAGAAAGCCCATGCAGGTATTCTCTTAGGTTTTCCTTGTCTGGGTCTATGCCATACCTTTCCTTGACCTCTCTAAAGACTCCCCTTATCCGTGCATAAGCATACTGCACATAAAAGACGGGGTTTTCTGTGGTGTTCTTCTTTACAAGGTCTATATCAAAGTCCAAAGGCGTATCGCTGTCCCTTGTGAGAAAAACAAACCTTACCGCATCCTTTCCCACCTCTTCTATTAGCTCCTGCAGGGTAATAAACTCGCCAGTCCTTTTGGACATACGCACCTCTTGACCACCGCTTATGAGCCTTACCATCTGGACAAATTCCACCTTTAGCCAATCCTCTGGAACATCAAGAGCTTTTAGAGCACCTATAAGCCTTCTTTCGTATCCGTGATGGTCCGCACCCCAAAGGTTTATAACCTTGTCAAAGCCTCTTTGGAACTTTTGGTAATGATAGGCTATGTCCGAGGCAAAGTAGGTCCAAGAGCCATCGGACTTTCTAACCACCCTATCCTTGTCATCTCCAAAATCTGAGCTTTTGAACCACAAGGCACCATCCTTTTCGTATATGTAGCCCCTTTCCCTTAGCTTTTGCATAACCTCTTCCACAAGACCTCTCTCATAAAGGCTTCTCTCGCTAAACCAACTATCAAAGGACACAGACAAAAGCTCAAGGGTCTCTTTAATATCCTCAAGAAGTCTCTTGTGAGCATACTCTTTACAAAGGTCTATAGCCCTTTCCCTTTCAAGGTATAAAAGCTCTTCTCCGTAAAAAGCCTTTAGGTCTTTGGCAAGCCTTTTTATGTATTTGCCCTTATAGCCTTCCCTTTCAAAGACCTCTCTTAGCTCTGGGTCTTCTTTTCCAAAAAGCTCATAGTATCTATGCAAGACCGAAAGCCCAAGCATGTAGACCTGATTGCCCGCATCGTTTATGTAATACTCCCTTAGGACCTTGTGTCCGAGCCTTTGGAGAAGTTTTGAGAGCACATCGCCTACTACCGCACCCCTTCCATGTCCCACATGTAAAGGACCAGTAGGGTTGGCACTTACAAACTCCACTTGAATATACATAGGCTTTTCCACAGGCTCAAAGAAGTAGTCTTGCCCCTTTGTGAGAAGCCCTTTGAACTCTTCCCTCACAAACTCCTCGCTAAGCCTTATGTTTACAAAGCCCTTGACCGCCTCTGCAGTCATTAGGTGGTTTGAGAGCTTGCTCGCCAACTCTTGAGCAATCTCCTGTGGGTTTTTCCTAAGAGACTTGGAGAGCAAAAAGGCTACGTTGGTGGCATAGTCTCCATAGCTTTCTTCCCTTGGTGGCTCAAGGCTAAAAGACTCTATCTCTATGGAATACAGCTCCTTTATCTTTTCCCTTATAGCCCTTTCAACAAATCCCTTCACACCTTTTATTTTAACACCCTTCTACTTCCACAGATATACTTCACACCCTTTTCGGTTCTTGCCCAGTGCCTTGTGCCTGCCCTTACCTCTAACATATCCCCAGCCTTTAAATGATACACACCCTCCTCAGTCCCTATAGTTATCTCACCCTCCAGCACATATCTTACCTCATCCTCCGGATGCGTATGCCAGTCATAATAAGTCCCCGGCGGGTCATACCACGTGTAGAAACCACCATAGCCCAAAGCCCTTAGCTTATCTTCAATCTCTTTCATCTCAAGGCACCTGCTAATTTATTTCTACGCTCCTCAAGAAATCTTACCATATCCTCCATATTCATCGGCTTGGCAAAGAGATAACCTTGGACAAAATCACATCCCATGCCTTGAAGCATTCTAAGTTGAGGCTCAGTCTCTATACCCTCCGCAAGGGTTGCAATTCCAAGGTCTCTTGCAAGTGCTATGGTATTTCTAACTATTTAACAATTCTCCAAAAGCCCGCACATACTTGTCTCCTGCGGATATGCCAAAATTCCTGTTTATATTTCCAGTGCCATACAAGTCAAAAGGCTTTTACTTTAGTCCATAGCTTATATATATGGTCAAAGTTCTCGTAAGCTTTGAGGAGTTTTTCAAATATGTGCTCCGCAGGCTCAAAATCGTCACCTTTGAAGAATTCTTTTAGTCTTTCCTCAACCTCTGGCTTCACCATAAAAATGTGGGAAGATTCAAAAACAAAAGTGTCCATGACCTTTAGATTTTTTCTTCTTTCCTTTTGAACGTTCTCCCATATTTCCTCATACATTATGCAGGCATGGACTTTACCCTCTTCAAGGTATTAGAAACTAATCACTGAAAGTATAGAAATTTATAGATGTAT
>JBBKAW010000097.1 GCA_037722135.1 Aquificaceae bacterium | reverse complement strand
TTTGGTCAAGCTCTCCAAGATATGTGCCCACACCAAGCTCGGAGAGTTTAAGGTCCAAGAAGTTTTTCATAGAAATCCTCCTTTAAAAACTCAAAA
Organism: Aquificaceae bacterium; assembly: GCA_037722135.1. Classification (NCBI taxonomy): domain Bacteria; kingdom Pseudomonadati; phylum Aquificota; class Aquificia; order Aquificales; family Aquificaceae; genus Pampinifervens; species Candidatus Pampinifervens sericum. The sequence goes on along the minus strand of JBBKAW010000097.1, from coordinate 17,674 downwards.
AGTCAAAGCCACCTACCTGCCTTTGAAGTAGACCCTTTTCTACAAGCAGGTTTTCTTCCTCTCTTATTAGACCCTCTGGCATAAGCCTTTTGGGACAGGCATAGGAGCAGTTCATGCAATGGGTGCAAAGTTCTGGCTTGAGGTTCTGCAAAGTTTTCAAAGTAGTCTCTTGTTGTGCATTTCTTGGGTCATGAAGGTATTTGTATAATCTTGTGAGGGTTAGAGGACCTCCAAAAAGTCCACTTTCTGATAGCACAGGACACACACTATCACATATACCGCAGAGTATACACTCCCAGCTTCTTGAAGTTTTACGGTTTATATCCTCTTGTAGGCTTATAGTCCCCTCTCCAATACGTAGCCACAGGCTATAATCCTTTAGCCTTTTCACTATGCTCTCGTGGTCTACTACCAGGTCCTTTATCACAGAAAACCTGTCAATGGGTTCAACAAGTAAATCCTCTCCAGAAACCCACGTGGAGCACGCAAGGACTGGCTTTCCATTGAGCTTTACTGCGCAGGTGCCACATATACCCGCCCTACACATACTCCTAAAGGCGAGGGTAGGGTCAAGCTCCTCTTTAACTTTATACAAAAGCTCAAGGAGGGTTATCTTCTGAGAAACCTCAACTTCAAACTCCTCAACACCTTTTGGATGCCTCTTTATTCTAACTTTCACCTCTAATACCTCTTTATTTCAATCTGATACTTTTTTATCCTATAGTCAAGCTGACGCAGAGTATATCCCAAAAGCCTTGCCGCTCTGGACTTTACATACCCTGTCTTTTCAAGAGCTTTTACTATCTCATCCCTCTCCGTGCTTTGTATAACCTGGGGCATGTTTTTTGGACCTATGTCATAAAGCCTTGCAAAAAAGTAAGGTGGTAAGTCCGCCTCCCTTATCAAACCATCTCTAAGTATCACAAGCCGTTCTATGGTGTTTTCCAGCTCTCTTACATTACCGGGCCAAGGATACTCCATAAAAACTTCAATAACTCTTGGGTCAAGTCTTACCCTTTTGCCATATCTTTGATTGAAGACTTCCAAAAAGTGGTCTACCAGTATAGGTATGTCTTCCTTTCTTTCTCTTAGAGGTGGAATGTGGATGGGAAGGACGTTTAACCTGTAGTATAGGTCTTCCCTAAACAGTCCCTGAGAGACAAGCTCGGAAAGGTTCTTGTTGGTGGCGGAGATTATGCGCACATCCACCTTTATAGTCCTTTCACTGCCGAGCCTCTCTATTTCCTTGTCCTGTATGACCCTTAGTATCTTAGGCTGAAGGGCAAGGGGCATATCGCCTATTTCATCAAGAAAAACCGTTCCACCGCTTGCCAGTTCAAACTTTCCCTTTTTTGAAGTGTAAGCACCAGTAAATGAACCCTTTTCGTATCCGAAAAGCTCCGCTTCAAGCAGGGTTTCTGGTATGGCACTGCAGTTTATGGTTATAAAAGGCTTTTCTTTCCGCTTACTCATAAAGTGTATAGCCTTTGCGATAAGACTTTTACCCGTTCCGCTCTCACCGGTTATAAGCACGTTTACATCGGTCTGTGCAACCCTTTCTATAAGGTCAAGAAGGTTCTTTATAACTGGGCTTTTGCCCACTATACCTTCTACGCTGTATCTTTCGCTGAGAGCCTTCGTAAGAAGTCTCTTTTCCTCTTCCCACTCCTGTCTTTCCTGATTTATCCTCTCATCCAATTTGTAAAGCATGCCAATCATAGTCCCCATTATTAACAAAAGCTCCACACCCCTCTCTACGCTTTCCTTTCCAAAGTCCTTAAAGACCGCAAGCACTCCGATTATCTCACCTCCCACCCTAATAGGCACTGCCACAAAGCTCTCACTAGGCTCAAGCCTTTCTCTAAGACCAGTCTTATTAAGATAGGCGTTTATCTTTGTATCTGACAAAAAGACAGGCACGCCGTCTTTGTAGACCTTTCCCACTATACCCTCACCCTTTCTAAAGATGCCCCTTTCCGCCTCCTCCTCTGTTAACCCAAAGGCTTTGACTATCTTTAGAGCCTTTATCTCAGGACTGTAGAGTGCCACATAGCTATGTCTCACATCCCAGTAGGAATAGAGAACCTTTAGAAGCTCCTCAAGGCTTTTTGTAAACTCAAGACCCTTACTGAGTATTTTAGCAACCTCGTTAACTATGGTAAGCTCCCTGAGGTCCAAACCCTTTTCCATCAATGCTCTTCTTTCACTTTGTAATAAAAGATAAGCACGCCAACCACTATGGCAATAGCTATACCAAAGAGAAGGGTTTCAACAGGCTCTTTCCACTTTACCACGTTTTTTGTAAAGGTTATGGCAAGTATGAGGATTATTACGCTTGCCAGCTTAGCCTTGAGCTGGTCTATGCTTTCAATCTTCAACCAATCTGGAACGTTTAACTTTCCTACAAAGAGCTCATAAAGACCTACCGCAAAGATGTAGAGTATCACCGAAAGTAAGTGTATGTCCATAACCGCTATAAACTTAGTGGAAAGTATGGCGGTATCCAAATACTCTGGGTCTGTAAAGACCTTGTAGAGGGTTTCAAAGGAAAGATAAACACCATAAAAGCCAAGAAAAACCGCACTTATAAAAAGGCTCAAGGCTGGAAGCACCGCAATTGCCTTGCCTCTCTCCACAAAAGCCTTCACAAACCTGTCCATCATTCCACCTCTGAATTTATTTTTATTATCACACCCCTTGTTCCAACCTGTGCGTTAGCAAAGCCAATGAGGTCTCCCTTTTGAGCTTCCGCCTTGTCAGAACTACTCAATCTTGCAGTTATTATAACCTGTCCTTCCATGATTCTATCATGGCTTAGCTTATGCTTGCCTGTTATCTTGAACTTGTAGGGTAGCTTTGGGTTTTTCACCCTCAAGACTGCCAAAGGCATAGGATTTTCAAGGTCTCTAACAGATATTATAAGAAAGGTGTTTCCCTTTGGAACTTTGTCCTTGAGAGCCTCATCAAGAACAACCTCACCCTCTATAAACTGATTTCTATACTTTTCAAGAGGCACTTCCTTTGGCAAAGGTTGACAGGCAAAAAGCAAAGAGGCAAGGAATACGAGGAGTTTTGACATAAATCCCTATTATAAGGCAAGAGGGCGGGCTTTCGCCCGCAAAGAGATTTATAGAGACCTACGCAGAAGGTCTTCCCAAACAGGGTTCATGGGTATGGTTCCAAGTTCTTTTACCGTTGACTGCTTTCCGTCCTTTACAGAAACCTGCCATAGTCTTATTACCTTGTTTTGAAGGTCTGCGGTCACCGTATAGAGGTTTTCTTTTCCAGCTAAATACTTAGCTATAACTGGGTCCTCTTGTGCTGCCCTTTCTATCATCTTTGGAACCCATATTCTAAGGTGGAAAAAGATAGCACCTTTGTAGTCCGCATCCGCAAGCCTGCGAAGGGTAGCTTTTGTAAGGTTGTAGTTTACCTCAGGAGACGCTTGACCTCCATAGATTAGGGCTACCACCTGTCCCATAGGTCTTAGATTTTGAGCATCCTCTGGAGAGTTTAGCACCGTGATGTCCAATCTACGCTTACCCTCACTGTCCAAGTATCCTGCACCTATGGCACCCACCAGTGAAGCACATATGGTGGTGTTGTTGGTCAGCACATGGAGATGTTGAACTTTAAAAACATTAGCCATGGTCTCGCCCATGGCTTTGCCAGTATAACCTCTAAGGGTATACTGCTCACCCAAGGTAAGCCCTTGAGACATAGCCTGTGTGGAAAAGCCTACCGCTAATACCGCGGAAGCCAAAAGAGCTTTTATTCTCATGATTCACCTCCTATAAGGTTTTTAGAATATTATAAAAGGCTTATGTTAAGTTTTCGTTAAGGATGCAATCTGTAGAGTTCTCTTACAAGGTCTTGAAACTCTTCGGGTTTTATGACCCTGCAGAAGGGCATACCAATACACAGAATCCTTTTTGCGTTCCTAAGCACAAAACCCACATCATGAGACACCACTATCACTGTCCTATCCTTTGCCACCTCCTTTAGGATATGCTCTATATGTTCTTGAGCGTGTATATCAAGACCGGTCATAGGCTCATCAAGGACTAAAAGGTCTGGGTTTGTGGTAAGGGCAAGAGCAAGCAACACCTTCTGCTGTTCTCCACCAGAGAGCTTTACAAAGGGTCTGTTTAGCAGGTTTTCAAGGTGTAGGAAGGCTATAACCCAACCCACTTTTTCTTTGGGTGCAACCGCTCTTAGAAGCTCCCCCACATTACCTGTAAAGGATTTTTCCACAGAAAACCTTTGAGGCACGTAGCCTATCCTCTTCCATTGATTAAAGTTATCCAAGCTCTCACCAAAAAGTTTTACCTCTCCTCTTTGAGGCTTTATAAAGCCAAGCAAAATTCTCAAAAGTGTGCTCTTTCCTGCACCGTTTGGTCCAAGAATTCCAAAAAACTCTCCCTTTTCCACATAAAAGCTCAAGCCTTCAATAAGAGGCTCATCCTCTCTGTATCTAAAGTGAAGGTTTTTGACCTCTACTATTTTCTCTGGCACTCAAGACCCTCTGAAAGCCTCTCTAAGTTTCTCCTCATAATAGAAAAATAGTCGTCATTTCTCTCCTCTGGAAAGAGAGATGAATTAAAGGTCAAAACCCTTGCACCCACTTCCTGTGCTACCCTTCTTGCAAGCCTTTCGTCCTGTCCCAACTCCGCAAAAACCACACCCGCTTTAGCTTTCCTTGCCCTTTCTACCATACGCCTTACCTCAGAAGGTCTTGGCTCTTCTTCCGCATGAACGCCCCTTAAGCCCACCGTCTCAAGTCCATAGTCCCTTCCCAAGTATGCGGTAGAGAGGTGGGTAATCACCAAGGTTCTTGTCTTACACGTGGAAAGCACTTCCCTGTATTCCTTATCCAACGCCCTTAGCCTTTCCATATACTCACTTGCTCTCCTCTTGTATTGTTCAGAACCAGCTGGGTCTAATTGAGACAAAACCTTTTGTATGTTTTCCACCACTCCCATGTATGCCTTGGGAGAGAGCCAAACATGTGGGTCGTAGTGCTTTCCTGCCCTAATAAGTGTTAGGTTTTGTGCAAGGGAGTAGGCTCTGCCTTTCCCCATCTTATTGGCTACTTTTCTTTCCCACCCTTCTAAGCCAAGATACAGAAAGGCTCTTGCCCTTTGAAGCCTTCTGACATCATCAGGTTTTAGCTCGTAATGGTGAGGGTCCGCCTGAGATTTTATGAGCACATCCACTTCAAACCTATCGCCTGCCAAATACTTAAGGGGATAGTATATGGGATAGGAGGATGCCATCAAGAGGTCCTTAGTATATCCAAAGGTAAAGATTAGGAGCACTGTTAGGAAAATCACCAACATGCCTTTAATTTTAGCAAAAAAGAGCCTATATTATATCCTCAATGCCTATAAAAGACTATTACCAGACCTTAGGTGTATCAAGGAACGCCAGCAAGGAAGAGATAAAGAAAGCCTACAGGAGGCTCGCCAAGGAGTGGCATCCTGACGTAAACCCTGACCCACAGGCAAGTGAACGTTTTAGAGAAATAAACGAAGCCTACCACATACTTTCTGACGAAGAGAAAAGAAGGGAATACGACCGTATACTTCAAAGCGGGGACGAAAAGAGATACAGGGATTTCATGGAATACATCCAAGACTTCCTTGAGAGCATATGGCAGGGTATGAGAAGAGCACCAAAGCCCAAAAGGGGACAGGACATAAGGTTAAAGTTAGAGCTAAGCCTTGAAGAGGCTGTCTTGGGATGTGAAAAGGAAATAGAATATGACCGTTGGGTAGACTGTCCCGATTGTGAAGGTAAGGGATATAGGGGTCAAATGGAAAAGATGCCCTGTCATGCCTGCGGAGGGACTGGTAGAAGGGTTAGCGGCATATTTAACTTCCCAAGACCATGCTCTGTCTGTAAAGGAAGGGGCTACATAATAAAGAACCTATGTCCTACCTGTGGAGGAAGAGGTAGGGTGGCAAAAAGAAGCAAGGTAAGGGTAAGCATTCCACCCGGGACGGACGAGGGTGAGGTTTTGAAGGTTTCCGGCTTTGGTCATACAGGAGAAAGGGGTGGAGAGCCAGGAGACCTTTATTTGAGGATAAGCATAAAACCACATGAAGTTTTTAGAAAAGTAGGCAAAGACCTCTATATGGAAAAGTTCATATCCTTTCCCATGGCGGTGCTTGGTGGGACTACAAAGATAAGGTGGCTTGATGGAAGAGAGATAGAAGTCTTTGTCCAGCCGGGAACAGAGTGTGGGTCAACAAAGACCTTACCGGGCTATGGATTTCCTGCAGGTGACGGTGCGGGTAACTTGATAATAACCTTTCGCATAGAAGTTCCCAAAGATGTAAGCGGTTCACTCAGGGGGCTTCTTGAAAAACTTGCCAAAGAGCTAAAGGATGAGGGAGTAGAGGTAAGAGGTGGACTTATTGAGAGAATAAGAAACCTTCTACCCCTTTGAGAGTTTCTTTATTCCTAAGTAATCCCCTATGCCGAGCCTGTGCCACAGTAGCTTTAATAGCTCAAGGAATACAAGAGCAGTAATCTGGGCATCATCCATAGCCCTGTGGATGCGTTTGTATTCTATTCCAAAGTAGTCCGCAAGGTCTTTCAAAGAATATTTTCTAAGGTCTGGAAGTATGTTTTTAGCAAGTTTGAAGGTGCATATGTGAGGGTGTCTAAACCTTTTGCCATATAGCCGTCTGTAATACTTGTCTATAAAGGCAATATCCTTCTCCACCCTATGGGCAACTATCACACTATCACCTACAAACTTGAGAAACTTTGGAAGGACTTCCTCCATCTTTGGCTTTCCCACAAGCATGGCGTTGGTTATGCCTGTGAGGTCTGTTATTCTCTGAGGCAGGGAATAGCCTGGATATACAAGACTTGAAAACCTATCTGTTATAACTCCGCCCTCAACTCTAACACAGGCAATTTCAATTATTTCAGACTTTGAGGGGTCAAACCCTGTGGCTTCCACATCTATGCTCACAAAGGTGCTTTCAAGCAAAATTTCTCTCATTATGGGATTTCCTCAACCTTTGGCTCTTTCCTTAGATATTTGGGGTCTACAATGCCTTCAAGTTCATCCCACTGCTCCTGAGGCTCTGTTTGATTTTCACTTCTGCATACCCCCTCGGTTCCTTCCACAAAAAGCATAGGCTTTGGACAGTTTACCACAACCACGCCTTGTGGTATAGGAAAATCTTTGTTAGGATACATATAGCCAGCAACGGACATAAAGTCTATCCATATGGGAAGTGCAACCCTTGCACCTGCCATTCCTCTACCCATGCTCCTCCTTATGTCAAAGCCTACCCATACGCCAGCCACTATGTCAGGTGAAAAGCCTACAAACCATGCGTCCACGTAATCGTTTGTAGTCCCTGTTTTGCCCGCCACTACCCTTTGCAAAGAGCTTGCGGACACTGCAGTCCCCTCAAGCACCACAGCCCTTAGCATGTCCACAAGAACTCTTGTCTCCTGTGGAGGTAAGACCTGCTCACACCTTGGAGAGTTTTCTTCAATAACAGAACCATCGGGTGCAACTATTTTCCTGATAAAGTAAGGCTCACATCTAACTCCAAGGTTTGCAAAAGTTTGGAAGGCAGAAGTGAGCTGGAGAGGAGTAACTTCTATACTACCAAGAGCCATGGAATAGTAAGGTTTTAGCTCAATACCAAGAAGCCTTCCAATCTCTATAGGCAGGTCAAAGCCTATGTCCGCAAGAAGGTTTACTGTGGCAGTGTTCACACTTTTTGCCAAGGCGGTTCTTAGAGTAATCCAACTATACTTCGCACCATCATAGTTATCAGGAGTCCAATTCCTGCCTGTAGATGGGTCATAAAAACTCCTTGGAGTAGCATCTATTAAACTGGCTTGCGTATAACCCTTCATGAGAGCTGCAAGGTATATTACAGGCTTTATAGCGGACCCAGGCTGACGCTTTGCGTAAACAGCTCTGTTGTAGGGGCTTCTTAGGTAAGAATATCCACCCACCATAGCCTTTATAGCACCCGTTTTCACATCAAGACTTACAAGAGCTCCCTGCAGGTCTGGGAGCACTTCCGCTTTTATCTCCCTGCTCCTTCTGTCCTGATAGAGTCTTACAAGCACAAAGTCTCCCTTTTCAACAGGCAGACTCCTTCTTTCAAGCTCAAATTGGTATTCCCCCAGCTCCAACTTAAGTTTTTGTCCCTTTACAGAAAGCACCTTACCTATGTATACCTTACCGGGTTTTAGTTCAACCTTTTGTTCCTCATACTTCTTTGCAGTTTCATACGGGTCTTCTGGTAAAAAGGGTATTTGGTTTGCCCTGGCAACTCTCATAATACCTCGCTTCAACACGTTTTTTGCATGCTCCTGAAGGTCCTTATCCACGGTGGTGTATACCTTGTATCCTCCAGCTAAGATAACCTCACCATACTTGTTCGCAAGATAGTCCTTTACATAATCAAGGAAATAATCCATACCGTAATATCTGTTCTCTAACTTAACGTTTATAGGCTTTTCTATAAGCCTTCTGTATTCCTCTTCCGTGATATATCCATCCTCATACATACGACGAAGCACATAGTTTCTTCTCTCTTTTACCCTGTCTGGATTTCTAAAGGGATTATAGCGTGTAGGTGCCTTTGGAAGACCAGCTAAGACTGCAGCCTCGTCAATGGTGAGCTCCTTTACAGATTTCCCAAAGTATACCCTTGAAGCCGCTTCCACGCCGTAGGCTCCCTGACCAAGGTATATGTAATTCAAATACATTTCCAGTATCTGGTCCTTTGTAAAATGCCTTTCAATCTTGATTGCCAAAAGAGCTTCTTTTATTTTCCTCTTTAGACTTCTGTCTGGTGTTAGAAAGAGGTTTCTCGCCAACTGTTGGGTTATGGTGGATGCACCTTGATGAATTTTTCCGCGCTTTACATTTGCAACGACAGCTCTGAGTATGGCTACAGGGTCGACGCCAGGGTGTCTGTAGAAATTTTTATCTTCTGCGGAGATGAAAGCCTGCCTAACATGGGGGGGTATATCCTTTAGGCTCACATAGTATCTTCTTTGCAATGCTACATCACCAAGGGGTCTGTCCTTTGCATCATATATCACTGTAGCTACCGGAGGTTTCCAGCCCCTCAAAGCCTCCACTGGAGGAAGGTTTGCAGACAGGATTAGTATAAAGGCTAAGGACATTAAAAGGAACACACCCAAGAAACCTAAAAAGGTAAAAAGGACTTTACGCACATTAATATATTAACTCTATTTGTGGCTTCTGTTAACTACCAGAATGGTATAATTTTAGTCATACCAATTTCTAAAAAGGAGGAAGCCCATGAACCTTTATGAGTATGAAGCATACGAGAAAATCTTCAAGAAATACGGAATCCCTACTCCAAGGTATGTGTTCGGTGACCATCTAAGTGACGACATTGTCAACTTTATAAACCAGCTGGGTGAGTGTGTAATAAAGTCCCAGGTGCTCGTAGGCAAGAGGGGCAAAGCTGGAGCGGTAAAACTTTGCAAAAACCCTGAAGAAGCGGTAGAAACCTTTAACGCTCTTCTTAATTATCCCGTTTACGGTGAAATGCCTGTAGGTCTTTTAGTAAGTGAGAAGGCTAACATACTAAAGGAGCTTTATGCATCCATCACCTATTCCACAGAGGTTAGAGCACCAGTGCTTACTCTCAGCCTTGAAGGAGGTATGGACATAGAGGAAGTCCCACCAGAAAAGGTCAAAAGCTGGGTTATTAATCCAATGAAAGGGCTATATCCCCATATGGTCAGAAACTATCTTCTTGAGCTTGGCTTTCCTCAAGAATACATGGGAGTTTTGAGAGAGCTCTCTGAAGTCATAGCCAACATGTGGAAAGCCTTTTGGGAATCGGAAGCAAGGCTTTTGGAGATAAACCCCCTTGCCATATGCGATGTGGGTGGCAAGCAAAGAGTCCTTGCCCTTGATGCGGTAGTAACCATTGACGACGATGCAAGTGTGCCACCCGCAAAGATATATGGAGTAAGAACCGCTCTAAAAAGACCACCCACAGAAAGGGAAATAGAAGCATCTCTAATAGACAGAGACGACCACAGAGGAAAGGCTGGTTCTTACGTGGAGATGGACGGAGATATTGCTATGATGACCTTTGGAGGTGGGGGTTCAACGGTTACCATAGAAACCGCATATGCGGTTGGTCTAAGACCAGCCAACTTTACCGACATAGGAGGAAATCCTCCTGCAGAGAAAATGTATAAGATAACGAGGATAATACTCTCAAAGCCCGGTATAAGAGGAGTATTGGTCTGTGGTGGAACCGCTAACAACACAAGGATAGATGTAACTCTGGGTGAAGGTGTGGCAAATGCCATAAGAGACCTTCACAAAGAAGGAAAACTCAACCCAGACTGGATATGGGTGGTGCGTAGAAACGGACCAGAAGCAGAGAAGGGTCTCAGAATGCTTTACGAAGCCATGAAGGAGTGTGGAGTAAAAGCGGAAATATACGACTCATCTTTGCCACTTACCGAAGCACCTATAAGACTAAAGGAACTTCTTGATAGGTGTGAATCTCTGCAGAGAGAGTCTAAGGAGGATAGACACTTAACAGAAGAGCAGGCTCAGGATATGGGAATATAAAAAGGATTGGTGGAGCGGAGGGGACTTGAACCCCCGACCTCCTACACGCCAAGCAGGCGCTCTCCCAACTGAGCTACCGCCCCTACAGGTTAAATATTTTAATGCATATTTCCTTTCTTGTCAAAGGACTTTTTTTGAACTTCAAACCTAAGCCTCAAAGCTGTCCTTCTCCTTTCCCTTTCTTCCATAAAAAGCTTAAAGACTTGCTTTTTCAAAGTTTTGTATAGGTCCACCATCGCCATACCTTACCCCCTGTGAGTAGATTTATCCTATAATTTAACCCTCCTTGCCTGGTCCTTCCACACTTTTGAAGGCATAACTACAGAAGGGACACTTCTTTGCCCTCCAGTGAACTTCACTATAACACTCAGGACACCTTTTCTTCCCTTTCAGATATAGAAATAGGTTAAAGTGGAAGAAGACCTTAGGAAGAAGGTATAGGGAAAATATTAGAAGTATAACCAGCCAAGCCTTTATAGGAGTTATTGGGTCAAACATCTTAAGCCATAAAAGGGTAGTGCTTATGGAGGAAATCCAAAAGGCTATACGCCTATCTAAAAACACCTGTGCAAGAAGCTGGATTAATGCCATCCAGAGGAAAAACTGAAAAAGAGTATTCCTAAAGAGAGGCTCAAGCACCTTCAGGTCTTCCATTTTTGGTAATCCCCCTCAATATTAATAGAAGGAAAAAGCCAGATATGAAACCGAGAAAACAGAAAACAAAGCCATATACATCTTTATAAGCATAGCAAGAAAAAAGTGCAAGAGCAAATATGAAAAGTTTAAGGGGAAGGGTCAGTATATAGGCAGGCATTAACTTAAAGTTGGCAAGCCTGTAGGTAAGCTCTACGAAGACAAAACCCAAAAAAAGTCCAACGAAAGTCATTATTACCTTATCCACAATATAATTTTAAACCCATGCCTAAACTGATAGTCCTTCAGGAAGGAGCGGATTTAGACGCCCTTTCTTCTGCCTATGGAGTTATGCTTTTGTATGAGGATGCCTTACTTCTTAAACCCTCTTATCTTTCCAAGAGAGCCAGCGAGGTGCTTAACCACTTCAAGGAAAGATTTAGACTTTTGGATGCCCTCCCCGAAAGTTTTGATTTGGTGCTTGTGGACAACCATGACTATGAGGAATACCTGCAAAGGTTCGGTGAAAAAATAGGCAAGATATACATATTTGACCACCATCCCTCTGCACCCAAAGGCTTTGAGGGGAAAGTGGATGCGGTGGGAAGTTGCACAACCCTTATTGTGGAAGAACTTATGGAAAAGGGAAGGGACATAGACAGCGAGTCTGCCACCATATTGGCTTTTGGTATATACGAAGACACAGGCATGCTTACTTACGAGGGAACCACGCACAGAGATGCAAGGGCGGTAGAATGGCTCTTGCAAAAAGGCTTAAACCTTAAACTTCTTAGAAACTTTCTAAGTGGTGGCATAAGCAAGGAACATATAGACCTTCTTTCAAAACACTTAATTAGCCTTGAAAGCCTCTTTGTGGAAGGCAAAAGGGTAAGCCTTGTAGTTCTAAGAATGGAAGAATACGAGCCAGAGATTCTGAGCCTTGTATACGAGCTTAGGGATATAAGGGAGTCTTGTGCCTTTTTCGTCATAGTTGAGGCAGGTAGCAAAACTTACCTTTTTGGACGCTCTCTAAAGGGTGAATTTGATGTGTCTGAGGTGCTCAAAAGGCTTGGTGGTGGTGGGCATGAATTTGCAAGTGCGGGGAAGTTTGAAGGGGTTTCTGGAGAAAGGCTCAAGGCTGTATTGGAGGCTGTGCTAAGGGGGGAGAGAGTTCCACTAAGAGTGAGAGATATAATGAGCTATCCACCCTTTGTTCTTCATGAGGATATGGATATAAACCTTGCACTTCTTGAGCTAACTCAAAGGAACTTTGCGGGTGCGCCGGTGGTAAATGACGAAGGCAGGCTTGTGGGAGTTGTATACAAAAAGAGCCTTCTTAGAGCTCAAAAGCATGGCTTGAGTGGAAAGGTTAGAGACTTTATGGTGGAAGAGTTTCATACACTCCTTCCAGAGGACTTTGTGTGGGATGCGGAGAATATCCTTTCAAAATACGGAGAAAAGCTCATACCAGTTCTTTCGGAAGGAAGGGTGGTGGGTGTAATAACAAGACTTGACCTACTTTATGCCTATAGGAGGCATATGGAGGAAACAAGAGCCTACGAGAGAAAACTCTCCGTGCCAGAAGAACTAAAGTCCCTTTTGGAAAAGATAGGAAATACCGCAAGGGAACTTGGCTATAGGGTTTATCTTGTGGGAGGTGTGGTAAGGGATTTGCTTATGAAAAAGAGCATATGGGACCTTGACCTTGTGGTGGAGGGCGATGCGGTAAGGCTGGCTCAGGAGCTTGCTGGTAGGTGGAATGTGAATTGCCACGCCTTCCCCGAGTTTGGAACCGCACACATGAAGACAGAAGGCTACAAGTTAGAGTTTGCCACCACAAGAAGGGAAACTTACCCTCACCCTGGGTCTTACCCGGTGGTGGAATGGGCTACCCTAAGGGAAGACCTGCTTCGTAGAGACTTTACCATAAACGCCATGGCTCTTTCTATAAACCCAGAGGACTTTGGCACTCTCATAGACTACTTTGGAGGTCTCAGAGACTTAAAGGACAAAATAATAAGAGTTTTGCATCCTATGAGCTTTGTGGAAGACCCTGTGAGAATACTTAGAGCCTTGAGGTTTGTAGGTAGGTTTGACTTTAAGCTTTCAAAAAGCACAGAAAAGCTCCTTAAGAATGCAGTGGAAATGGGTCTAATAAAAAAAGCTCCAAAAGGAAGAATACTCAACGAGCTAAGACTTGCTCTCAGAGAAGAAAAACTCTTGGATATTCTCAGGCTTTACAAAAAGTATAGGGTTCTTGAACAGGTAATAGAGGGCTTTGAGTTTAAACAGGACATAGAAAGGGACTTAGAAAAGCTAAGAGAGATAATAAGCTGGCATAAAATAGAGTTTCCTCAAGAGAAAATAGACTATGGTTGGGTGTATTTTCTATTGCTTATAAAGAACCTCAAAGGGGAAGCAGGAGAGCTTATCCTAAGAGACATTAGCGCACCCTCTTGGGTAAGAGAAAGCTACAAGCTATTAAAGGATAGCCTACACAAGGTCATACAGACCCTAAAAACCGCAGAGAAAAACTCAGAAGTCTACCTAACCCTTAAGGGCAAGCCCACAGCCTTTCTTCTGATTCTTATGGTCTATCAAAGAGACAAGGTAAAGCTGTATCTGGAAAAACTTCGCCATGTAAAGGTAGATGTTGAAAGGTTTAAAGGGCTTGAAGGCAAGGAGCTTGGACAGGCTATAGAGAGAGAAAAGCTAAGGCTAATGGATAGCCTACTCCTCTGACAGGTAGCTAAAGATAGCTTCTATGATGGAGAGGAGTACGGATATGATGTTTGCTGCAAGAGCACCAATGGCAAGGCTGACCGCCTCCGGGATATCTCCCAAGAAGTATATAAAGACTGCAGGTATGAGGTGAAGGTCTGCCACAAGGCTCGCTGCGGTCATCTCAGTTGCCAATATCTTACCCTCGCCGAGCTTTAGTATGGTGGCAGTTAGGTTTGCTATAACCGTTATCACAAGCTCATAGGGATTTGGGTTAAATATAAAGCTAATGTTTGTAGTGAGAGCCATAAGCAGGAAAAAGTCTGTCATTATTTTCTTGAGCCTCATTTTAGAACCTCCTTGTAGAAATCCATAGCCTTTCTTATATTTGAAGGCTTACCAAGCAGTAAAAGTGTATCTCCTTCTTCTATCTGTGTATCTCCAGATACTGTAAGCTCCAAGCTTCCATCAAACCTCCTTATACCTACAACAGTAACTCCGTATATCCTCCTTAGGTCTATATCTTTAAGCTTCTTACCCACAAGAGAACTACCGCTTTGAACGAATAGCTCCACTATCTCAAGCTCCGTCTCCTCGCCGTAGGCTATCCTGTCAAAGAGGTCAGAAACATAGCCTCCCATTTCATGTAGCATATAGGAAAATATCCTGTTGGCTATTAGCTTGTCTGGAACTATAACCTTGTTGGCACCGAGCTCTTCCAACTTCTGGGCTGTGCCATCGGTGGGTGCGGTAGAGTATATAAAGAGCTTTTCCTTATCAGGCACAAGAAGCCTTGCAGTGGCAATAACTGCTATATTTTTCGCTTCGTCCTCCATATTGGCTATAAGATACTTAGCTCTATGTATCCCTGCAGAGAGGAGTGCGGTCTTTTTAAAAGGCTCTTCCGCTATAAAATACCTTATGTTGTGTCGCTGTATATACTTTAAGGCTTCCTCTCTCGCATCTATGACTACAAAGTCAATTTTCCTCTTACGCAAAGCCTCCGCAAGCCACGCAGATGTTTTGTTATATCCACACACTATGGCATGGTCTTTTAACTTTTCAATATCTGTGAGCATCTTTATGTATTTTATTAGGTTTAGCACATCGCCTACAAGAAAAAGTCTGACAATTACCGTTACCGAAGTGGTAAATACGCCTATACCCATCAGGGCAAGAAAGGTGGTGAATATTCTGCCTGCAGGAGTGTCCGTCCCTTTGGCTATTTCTCCAAAGCCTATAGTTCCTACAGTTATAACTGTCATGTATATGGAGTCTATAAAGTTACCATCAGAAAGTAGCATGTATCCCAGAGTGCCTACGCTTATGGAAAAATGTAGAAGTAGAAGAGGTATTCTCAACTCCTTTAGAGATTCTATTAGCCTACTTTGATATATTTCTATCAACTGCTTTTCCCTTTTCTTTTTCAGCTTTAGCCTTCTCCTTATACCCTTTAGTCTTGACAACTTCCGCATTTGTACTATAATAATACTTTAGGTAGAGTTCCCTTAAGGGGGCGAATGGGTTCGACGGGGACTGTAGGACAGGGTTGCAGGCAGGGTGGCAACCTAAAGAGCCACTAAAAACACTTCCCGAAAGGGAACTCGCTCTCGCTGCCTAACTAAAGGCAGTGGCTCTGCAACCACTGCACCTCTGGGTGGTTGACAGGGCTTAGACACAGAGGTGTAGGCGCAGGTTAGTGCAGGGCTGACCTGAGCCGAAAAACTTCCCTGCTCGCCTCTTGGGAGTTTGCCAGTGGACGCCCAAGAGGTCAGAGTAAAACACTGGCTAAGCCTGTAGAGGCTCTGGACTCCGAAAGTCCTCGGACGCGGGTTCGATTCCCGCCGCCTCCACCAAACTAAAACTCCTCAAGCTCCCCCTCTTCAAAGCTAACGCTTTCTATTGCAGGGATGAGCTTTTCAAAAACCTGGTAAAAGTCCTCACTTAACATTCTCACATACTTTCCATAAACACTCTGAAAAGCTTTTGAGACTATAGCCTCTTTTTGAAGTGCGTTTTTTAATCCAAGCTCTTCGTATCTTTTGTTTAAAACCTCTTTTGCTTTGAGAAGGATCTTAGCTCTTTCTTCCCTTTCCTTTTCCGCTTCGCTCAAAGGCTTTTCCAGAAAGGCATCCACCTTCTTGAGAACTTTTTCAAAGGCATAGCCGGGGAATTTCTTATCTCCGTATTTGTCTACTACAAAGCCTAAAGTGATTAGATATGCATCTTCTATGAACTTTTCCAGACGGTATTCGGGAAAGTTTGGGTCCCTTTGGAGATAGGACATGAATATCTCATAAGCCTGATGAGCTCTGTCCTTTAAAGAAGGAACTTTCTCTATGTTTAAGGCTATTATGTAGTCCTTGGCGGAAGGTGGCAATATAACTGCTGGAAACTCTCTCATGCCAAGCTGTCTACCAGCCTCAAACCTATGTTGTCCGTTTATAACCTCATAATAGCCATCCTCTGTGGGAACCACCGATATTGGCTCTACAAAACCAACCTTTTCCATAGATTCCATAAGTCTCTTTATGTGCATATCCGAAAGCTCCCGTTGAATAGACGGTATAACTATCTTCTCAGCAGGTATAATAGCAAACTCAAGCTCAAGTCCTTTTATAGGCTCTACAAACCTCATGGCTTCACCCAGCCTTTGCACCTTCCTTTATATCTCTATCAGGAACTATAAGTGAAAGACTTTCTCCATCAGAGAGCGCAAGCACCATACCCTGAGACTCCACGCCAAATATCTTTTTTGGTTTTAGGTTTGCCAGCATTAGCACCTTCTTACCCACCAGCTCTTCCGGACTATAGTGCTTTGCTATACCAGCCATCAACGTCCTCTCCTCCTCTCCAAGAGACACCCTCAACTTTAAAAGTTTTTCTGAACCTTCTACCCTCTCTGCGGACAACACCTTCGCAAGCCTTATATCCAACTTTAGAAAGTCCTCTATGCCTATAAGCTCCATAGGAATATATATTTTAACTCATTTCCTTATCACCAGGGAGATGTCTGAAAAACTCTACCAGTTCATACAAGATAGTTCTTAAAGGAAACACGTAGGAACTTCTAACTCCATCATTGGCTTGACGATTTATAGTTAAGTAAATATTCCTTTCCTTTGAGTATAGGCTTAGCTTGCTGTAAGGCACTTGAAAGGCTTCACTTTCATACATGGAAAGGGCGATAAGGGTAAAGAGGAAAAGGTTGTGCTGTTGAGAGTAAACCTCATCAGAAGACCATCCTATCTTCTCTGTATAAAAGACCTGCAGGGCAGGATGATGTATGTCTTCAAATTCCCTTGAAGGTCTTGCAGGTTTTATGGCTATGGCTGCTGCGTCTTCTTCAAGCCTAATACCCAAGCTCTTTGCAAGTTCATTAAACTGTTGAGTGTATATAACAAGACAGTCATTGTCCGCCTTTTGAGAAACGTATGCGGTCTTTAGTTCCTTGTATCTCACGAAAAGGGCTTTTCTTTCAAAATCACTGTAGCTACACATATCCTCATAGAGGACCTTTGCATATCCGTCCTTTAACGCACTAATAAAACAGAACCTGCTCCTTTTGTCCTCCATCCTCTGCCTTATGTATTCCTTCAATCTATCCACATCCTCTCCAAAATAATCACACATCACAAAAAACTTATCCTCAAGCCAAATTCTTGCGTTATTCCCCTTTGATTCAATAGTGTAAACCTCATACAT
>JBBKAW010000096.1:11075-17943 GCA_037722135.1 Aquificaceae bacterium | reverse complement strand
TAAGCAAAGAAGAAGTGGAAGAGTTCAAAAGACAAGGCAAGCCCTATACCATACGCTTTAGAGTGCCCGATGGCAGGGTTGTGGTCTTTGAAGACCTCATAAAGGGTCATATAGCTATAAATGTGGATGATTTTGGGGATTTTGTGATAGTTAGGAGCGATGGAACGCCCACCTATAACTTTGTGGTGGTGGTGGATGACGCCCTCATGGGTGTCACGCACGTAATTAGAGGTGAAGACCACATTCCCAACACACCAAAGCAGATACTCATATACGAAGCCCTTGGCTTTGAAGTCCCTAAGTTTGCTCATCTGCCTGTTATACTGGGTGAAGACCGGAGCAAACTCTCCAAAAGGCATGGTGCGGTCTCTGTTAGAAACTACAGAGAAGAAGGTTATCTGTCTCCTGCACTTTTTAACTTCCTCTGTCTTCTTGGTTGGTCTCCACCAGAAGAAGGAAGGGAAATATTCTCCAAAGAGGAGCTTATAGAGTTGTTTACCTTGGAAGGGGTAAACTCCGCACCTGCGGTCTTTAACAAGGAAAAGTTAAGGTGGATGAACGGAGTATATATAAGAGAGGTGCTTCCTCTTGATAGGCTTGTAGAGGAGTTTATGCCCTTTCTTGAAAAGGCAGGATACAAAGCGGATAAGGACTTTGTGGGGAAAGTCTTGGAAAAGACCAGGGACTCCTTTGAGACCTTAACAGAAGGTGTGGAAAGGCTTAAGCCCTTCTTTGTCCAAGAGGTTAGCTACTCAGAGGAAGCTATGGCTGTCCTTGAAAATGAGCCTTCAAGACGCGTGCTTGAGCTTTTCTTACAAAAGGTGCAAGAAGGAGACCTTAGCGCTCAAAGGGTAAAGGAAATAGCCAAAGAGATACAAAAGGAGCTTAACCTAAAGGCAAAGGAAGTATGGCACGCACTTAGAGCATGCCTCACTGGAGAGTTGGAGGGTGTGGGTGTGGACATTATATGTGATGTGCTTCCAAAGGAGAAGGTTTTAGAGAGGGTAAAGAAGGCTTTGGAGCTCTTGGGGTGAGCTTTAGTCAAAAACTTCAAGGAATATCTCCCTTAGCCTTTTCATACTGTCCGCCACCTTTTCTTTTAATTCCTCCTCCTGCATGCCCAGTGAGCTCGCCACTTTTTTACTTTCCTGAGGTCCAAGTAAAGACCCAGCCCTTTCCTTTGAAAGTCTTAGCCTTGTTTCCACAAGCCTTAGGAAGGTATAGTGTTCATAAGCCTCTCTAAGTATAGGATACTTTCCCATTAACCTCTGGCACGCCCTTATCATAGATGGCTCCCTGAGCCTCTCCAAAAGCAGGTAATACTGGATTAGAAACTCCGCATCTATAAGCCCGCCGGAAGAAAACTTGAGGTCCACAAGACCCTTTCCCTTTTTTGCGTTGCCCTCAAGTGCAAATCTCATATCCCTTATCTCCTTTCTTTCCTTCTCACCAAGGGGTTTCTCAAAGAGAAAGGCTCTAAGCAAAGTTTCAAACTCCTCCACAAGGTCCTCCGGTCCTGCAATATACCTGCACCTTGTCCATGCAAGCCTTTCCCAAGTTCTTGCATTAAACTGGAAGTATTCCTTATAAAAGCTAAGAGAAGGTGCTATTTCTCCTGCACTTCCCATAGGTCTAAGTCTAAAGTCCACGTCATACAGATAGCCCTCTGAAGTATGCTTTGTAAGAAAGGCTATAAACTCCTGAGCCTTCCTTGTTTTTTCTTCTCCCGCACTTTTGCAAACAAATACAAGGTCAAGGTCAGAACCCACAGTTAACTCCCTGCTTCCATACTTTCCAAGAGCAAGAATTAGTATGTCTTCAAGACCTAAATCTTCCCAAAGCCTTTTCATAAGAAAGTCCGCAAGGTCTGAGAGCTTCTCAAAAAAGCTAAAGAGCTTCTTATACCTGTCCTCTCTTTTCATCAAGTATACAAGGGCTATCCTTATCTCCCAAACCCTCTTGAACCTTCTATAAAGGTTTTCACTGCTTAAGTTTAAGGCGGTCCTATATTTTTCAAACTCTTCAATAAAGCTCTCCTCCTCTGGAAAGTCCTGATAAAGGGTTAGCACATCCTCCACAAGGTCTGGATACCTGCTTATGAGAGTGGACAGATAAGAGGACAAGGAAAATACCTTACAGAGTGTCTTGCCTACATCTTCCTTTGCAGGACTAAGAATGACCTTTCTACCCGTTGGGTTAGAAAAGAACTTGTCAAAGTTGGAAAGGGTCTCATCTGGGTCTGGCGTTTGGGACATGCTTTCAAGAAGCTGTGGCAGGACTTTTATAAAAGCCTGC
This sequence comes from Aquificaceae bacterium, assembly GCA_037722135.1. NCBI lineage: Bacteria > Pseudomonadati > Aquificota > Aquificia > Aquificales > Aquificaceae > Pampinifervens > Candidatus Pampinifervens sericum. The sequence goes on along the minus strand of JBBKAW010000096.1, from coordinate 15,648 downwards.
TTTTCTTGTGTGGAGAGCTTTATACCTTCTCTTCCGCTTATGTAGCTCTGGAGAATGTTGAAAGCCCTCACGGGGTCTCTAAAGCGGTAGCCACTAAGGACCTCTTTTGCATCTTCAAGGTCTCCATTGAGCAAAGCCCTTTGTATGGGATGTAGCTCCTCTTCTTCTTGAGAGGGCATTATCTGAGAAAAGATAAGGCTAACACCCTTTGTATACTTTTCGTAATAAGCTATGAGTTCTTGTTCTTTCATTTTCATATGCCTTGCAATCCTGCTTATGTCGTTTTCTGAAAAGCTCTGAGTTTGAGTGCAAGAGTGGAGCTGTAGCCTGTGCTCAAGTCTTCTCAAAAACTCATAAGCCCTCTCTAAAAAAATAGCCTCTTCGTTAGAAAAAACACCCTTTTGGTTTAGCTTCCATATAGCCCTAAAGGTATTGCTCTCTCTAAGAAAGGGAGACTTTCCACCAAGGAGCAAAACTATAGACTGGACTGTAAACTCCACTTCCCTTATGCCACCTTCTCCGGTCTTTATGTTGTTTTTACCAAGAAGCCTTTTCTTTGCTTCGCTGGCTATCTGAGCCTTTATGAGCTGTATCTCCTCAAGTATGCGATAGTCAACAGATTTTCTAAATACAAAGGGTTCTTTTACTTCCCTCTCAAAAGCCCTGTATAACTCCTCATCTCCCGCACAGTATCTTGCCCTAAGGAGAGCAAACCTTTCCCACGTTCTTCCATAGGACTCATAATATAGCTCTGCGCTCCTCAAGGACATGCTTATAGGACCTGACTTTCCAAAGGGTCTGAGGTCAAGGTCCACCTCATAGGGTTTGCCTTCTGGTGTTATCTGTGTCATAAGTCTAAAAACTTTCTGGAAAACTCTCTGAAAAAACTCATTGAGGGTAAGTTTTCCTGCATGTCCCTTGTCGCTGGAGTGGATAAACATTATGTCTATATCCGAGTAGTAATTGAGCTCATAGCTTCCAAGCTTTCCCAAGGCGATTATACAAGCAGTAGCTGGATTGTCACTTTCTTCAAGAGGTTCTCCATATCTTTCAACCATTTCTTGATAAGCTCTTCTGTAAGCAAGCTCAAGCATGGCATCTGGCAGGTTTGAATACTCTTGCAGAAGGTCTTCGTATTTTGCAGTTCCCAGTATCTCCTTTGCAAGTATCCTCATAAGCTCTCTGTGTCTGTAGTAAGCAAGGGTCTTTGAAAAGTCCTCGTCAGACATGCTTTGAGAGGTAAGCTCCTCCAACTCCCTAAGATAGTCTCTTTTGTCCTTAAAGACATACCAAAGCCCAGGTATGGTTTTTTGAAAGTCTTCTGGGTGGTTTATTAGAAACTTCCTTATACACTCAGACTGGTCAAGAAGCTCCAAAAGCAAGATAAACCTTCTTTCGTTTAGATAGTCCACGAGGCTTTGAGGGTTGGGATGTCTTTTGAGGAGTTCCTCAAGGCTTTCTCTTGCCCTGTTTAGGTTATAAACCCTCTCCTCTGCCCTTTTCCACCACTCTGAGGGAAACATGCTTAAATATTCTAAGAGCTTTTGCTCTTGGTAGGTCTTATTTTATAACTTGACAAAACAAGACTAAAGTATATTATTAAAACCATTATCAAATTTAGGAGGTGGACATGTTTAGTGAAAACCTGCTCTCTGCAAGGTCTCTGGAATACCTAAATAGGGCAAAGGACTTGGCAAGGAAGAGGGGGGATAGCAAGGTAGATACGGACCATCTTTTCCTTCTTATGCTTTCTGATGAAAAATCTCCTCTTTCAAAGTATATTGAAAAGAGAGGGGTGGATGTAAAGAGTTTTTATAAGAAGGTTTCTGAATACATTGAGAAGCTCCATGCTCAAATAAACAAGGCGGTTCAACAAGAAGCCCAGCATCTTATAGACTTGAGAAGCAAAATAATGCAGGTAAAGTCCGACATAGGTCAAGTGCAGATAGAGTTAGACAAGATAAAAAGAGCAAAGGAGAGGTTAAACCAAGAGCTTCAAAAGGCAAGAAGATACGGGGATTATTGGAGTTTGCAAGAGCTTCATGTGGAGCTGGCACGACTTGAAAGGCTTGAAAGCCAATATAGAAGTCAGCTTGAAGGCGTAGAAAGAAGCCTGTCTGCTGTCTTTAAGCCAGAGGATGTAAGAGCCTTTCTTGAAAACAAGCTAAGTATTGATGGGCTAATAAAAAAGGCTCTTGAGAGCTCAAGTCTTGTAGAGCAGGTCAAAGAGCTTGGCATATCTCCCGACAGGGTCATAGATGCGGTGGGTAAAATAGTCTTTGGGAAAGAGCCTGCCTTTGACTACTCTCAAAACCTTATTAGAGTTCTTGAAAAGGCTCAAGACAAAGCGGTCTCCGAGGGTCTTTCTCAGGTGGAGCCCTACCATATAGTGGCAAGCCTTTTGGAGGCAAAGGATACTATTGCTGGTAAGATTTTAGAAGATATAACAGGAGGTGAAAAGATGAAGGATACGGTGCAAGAGCTAAGAGAAGAAGAAAAGTCCCCCCTTGAGAGGTTTGGTGTGGACCTCACACAGATGGCAAGGGAGGGCAAGCTGGACCCAGTTATAGGAAGAGAAAAGGAAATAAACCAGCTTATAGAGGTGCTACTCAGAAGGACTAAAAACAACCCTGTGCTTGTGGGAGACCCTGGGGTTGGAAAGACTGCCATAGTGGAAGGTTTGGCACAAAGGATAGTTAACAAGGAGGTGCCTGTAGAGCTTCAGGACAAGGCGATTATATCCGTAGACATGGGTTCTCTCATAGCAGGTTCTAAATACAGAGGAGAATTTGAGGAGCGTTTTAAAAGTCTTTTGGAAGAGGTAAAACAGAAGGGCAATGTAATACTCTTTATAGATGAAATTCATACCGTGGTGGGTGCAGGCAAGGCAGAAGGTGCGGTAGACGCTGGCAACATGCTAAAGCCTCCTTTGGCAAGAGGAGAAATAAGAGTGATAGGTGCAACCACAGTGGACGAATATCGCAAATACATAGAAAAGGACCCAGCCCTTGAAAGGAGGTTTCAACCCATATACGTGGATGAGCCTACAGAGGAAGAAACCATAGAGATACTTAAGGGTCTAAGACCAAAACTGGAAAAGCACCACAAGGTAAAGATATCTGACGAAGCCATAGAGGCGGCGGTAAAGCTCACAAGAAGGTATGTGACCTTTAGAAAATTGCCTGACAAGGCAATAGATGCCCTTGACCAAGCCTCCGCACGCAAAAAGCTAATGGCGGTTGCAGTTCCTCCAGAGGTTCAAGAAATAGAGAGAAAGCTAAGAAGCCTTGAGGAAGAGATACAAAAGGCATACCTTGAAGGCAACTATGAAAAGGAAGCTCAACTAAAGATAAAGAAGGTTCAACTTGAGAAGGAAAAGCAAGAACTCCTTTCAAGGTTAGGAGGGACGGAGGTAAGAATATCGGAAATAAAGAAGCGTATAGAGGAGCTTGACCAAGAGATAATCAAGGCAGCCGAGAGAGGAGACTACGAAAAGGAAGCAAACCTAAAGATAGAAAAGGTGAAGTTAGAAAAGGAATTAAAAGAGCTTGAAAGCAAAAAGGCTCAGGAGCTCGTAGTAGGCTGGGATGATATTGCACAGGTGGTCTCCGAGTGGACTGGCATACCTGTCACAAAGTTGAAGGAAGAGGAGGCGGAGAGACTACTTAGACTTGAGGAGGAGCTCCACAGGAGGGTAATAGACCAAGAGCATGCGGTAACTGCGGTTGCAGAAGCCATAAGGAGGGCAAGGGCTGGTCTAAAAGACCCCAAAAGACCCATAGCCAGCTTCCTATTCCTTGGACCTACGGGAGTAGGAAAAACGGAGCTTTCAAAGGCTCTTGCGGAGCTACTCTTTGGAGAAGAAGATGCCTTAATAAGACTTGATATGTCCGAGTTCAAAGAAGAGCACAGCATAGCCAAGCTCATAGGTGCACCACCGGGCTATGTGGGATACGAAGAGGGAGGAAAGCTCACCGAGGCGGTTCGTAGAAAACCCTATTCGGTCTTGCTCCTTGACGAGGTAGAAAAGGCACATCCAAGGGTCTTTGACCTGTTTTTGCAAGTTTTGGACGATGGAAGGCTCACAGACTCTCACGGAAGGACGGTGGACTTTAGAAACACGGTGATAATCATGACCTCCAATATAGGCTCTCAGTATCTTTTGAGCATACCTGTGGACGGAGACGAAGAAAGGGTTCAAAGGGAGTTTGAAAAGGCAAGGGAAAGGGTGCTTGAAGAACTACGTTATCACTTCAGACCAGAGTTTCTAAACAGGATAGACGAGATAATTGTCTTTAAACCCTTGACCATGAAGGAGCTATTCCAGATAATAGACCTGCTTGTGGCAAGCATAAACAAAAGACTGGCGGAAAGGAACATTTCCATAGAGCTAACAGAAAAGGCAAAGGAGCATCTTGTAAAGCTCGGCTATGACCCAGCCTATGGTGCAAGACCTCTCAAAAGAACTCTGCAAAAGCACTTAGAAACTCCTCTGGCAAACCTAATTATAAAGGGTGAGATAAAAGAGGGGCAAAGGGTAATGGTGGATTTGAAGGATGGGAAGTTGGAGTTT
>JBBKAW010000096.1:0-10975 GCA_037722135.1 Aquificaceae bacterium | reverse complement strand
GATAAAAGAGGGGCAAAGGGTAATGGTGGATTTGAAGGATGGGAAGTTGGAGTTTCAGCCTATAGCAACGTAGCAGTAGTTGAATTTTCTGATAGCCCGTATTAAATTCACTACTGTGAAGCAATTTCTCATAACAGGCATAGAGAAACTTGAGGACCTTGTGTGGGGTTTTCTTATACCTGGTTTACTCTTTGAGATGCTAAAATGGGTCACAATCAGAGTATTTATAAATGCAGGAAACGAAGAATCAGATATTTATCAAAAGGCAGAAACCACCGTTGATTATGTAATGGAAGGAATATATAGGCGATTGCCCAGATGTTTTGTGGAGGAAACCTTTTTACTCTTTGGCGTAGGTAGATGGAACATACATATGACAGCGGTAGCATTTAGATACCTAGAAATAGCAAGAAAAGACCCTACATACGTAGAACCAGAGCCTGCAGGAAACTGGGATGCGGACGGCGTGCTTATAGCCAGAAGCATTTATGAGCAACTGCCTTATCTGAGGAAAAAGTTAATAGAAGAACTTAAATCTCGGGAAAACTTCAGATTGTATTGAGCTTTGAGCTTTCTATCTTCTCACCCCATCAACCTCTGCACGCTTTCCACACCCTCTAAACCCTTTAGAGCTTCCTTGACCCTCAAAAAGCTCTGGTAGTTTTCCACTTGCAGTGTAAAATCCATTAGTGCTTGACCAGAGGGTAGGCTTTTGGTTCTGGCTTCCGTTATGTTTGCACCAGATTTTGCTATGGTGGTAGTCACTTCTCCCAAAATACCCATACGGTCTTTGACTATTAGCCTTAACCTTACTGGATGCAGTCCTTGAGACTTGCTCCACAAGACCTTTATGACCTTTTCTGGTGATACACTCCATAGATGCTTTAGGTTAGGACAATCCTTTGAATGTATAACCAAGCCCTTGCCTCTTGATATGACGCCGTAAACCTCTTCTCCTGGCAAGGGATTACAGCACTCCGCAAGGGTATGTAGCACGTTCCCAAGCCCGTCTATGTGGATTATATCTTCTACCCTTTCTGGAGGCTTTTCCTTTTGGGTTTTCCTAAAAAGGGAGAATACCCTTTCCTTTGAGAGCTTTCCACTTCCCAAGAGTAGATAAAGCTCCTCTTCTGTTTTTGCCTTTGTCTCCTCAATGAGTTTATTCAGTAAAACCTCTCTGCCAATACCCAGCTTTTGTAAATACAGCTCAAACTTCTCTTTTCCTATCTGTATGTATCTCTCCCTTTCAAGCTCCTTTAAAACCGCCTTTATTCTGCTTTTTGCCTTAGAGGTAACCACAAAATTCAACCATTCTTGATTAGGCTTCTTGTTAGGATTGGTTATTATCTCCACCATGTCCCCGTTTTGAAGTTTATAATTGAGAGGAACAAGCCTGCCATTTACCTTTGCTCCAGCACAGTGGTTGCCTATATCTGTGTGTATGTGATAAGCAAAGTCTACAGGCGTTGCACCCTTTGGAAGAACCACAAGGTCTCCCTTTGGAGTAAAGACAAAAACTTCTTCAGAAAATAGCTCCAATTTTAGGTTTTCCAAAAGCTCTTGAGGATTCTTGCTTCCCTTTATGCTTTCCACAAGACCCTTCAACCAAGAGTATACTCCACCATCCTTTACACTTTTGCCTTCTTTATAAGCCCAGTGTGCAGCAATACCCTTTTCCGCCCTTTCATGCATTTCCCATGTGCGTATCTGCACCTCCACCATCCTACCCTTTGGACCTATAACCGTAGTATGCAAGGACTGGTAGAGATTTGGCTTAGGCAGAGATATATAGTCATCAAACTTTCCCGGGACTGGCTTGAATACGCTATGAACTAAGCCAAGCACAAGATAGCACTCTTGAACTGTGTCTACTATAACTCTAACACCTAAGATATCATGCACATCTTCAAGTTTTATACCTTTCCTCAAGGCTTTTTGCCATATGCCATATAAGTGCTTTGGTCTATAAAATACCTGTGCTCGTATGCCCGCCCTTTTGAGCTCCTCCTTTAGTTTTGGTATAAAAAGCCTCTTGAGATAATCCTCAAGTTCCTTTTTTGTGTTTCCCACAAAGTTTTTAACCTCTTCGTATTCCTTTGGATAAAGATACATAAAACACAGGTCTTCAAGCTCTGTTTTTATCTTCCAAAGACCAAGCCGGTTTGCTATGGGAACGTATATTTCAAGGGTTTCTCTTGCTATTCTAACCTGCTTTTCCTTGCTAAAATACTGCAAGGTTTTCATATTGTGAAGCCTGTCCGCCAGCTTTACAAATATCACTCTTAGGTCCTTTGAAAAGGCAAAGATGAGCTTTCTGTAATTTTCCGCCTTTTGAGCCTGCACATCCTTGAAGTGTATCTTTCCCAGTTTAGTTACACCTTCCACTATATCCGCCACATCCTTACCAAAGTTCTCCTTTAATTCCTCATATGTGGTCTCTGTATCCTCAAGCACGTCATGTAAGAGCCCTGCAACCACCGTATCTACGTCCATACCCAGCTCCGCAAGGATAATGGCAACTTCTAAGGGATGGACTACATAGGGTTCGCCAGACTTTCTATACTGTCCTGCGTGTTTTTCTTCTATGAATTCAATAGCTTTTTTAACCTTACTGTCTTCGTATCCAAGGACCTTGAAGAGCTTTTCTTCGTATTTCCTGTTTAAAGTAGCTTCCATAGTTTATAATATTAGAGATGTTAAGCAAATTAGCAAACCTTTTAGGCTTTATTGTTAACAACATAGGCATAGACCTCGGCACTGCCAACACGGTGGTTTACGCTCAGGGAAAGGGTATAGTGCTGCATGAACCTTCCATCGTTGCGATTGATGTGCGTTCTGGCAGAGTTTTGGCGGTAGGTAAAGAGGCAAAGGAAATGCTCGGGAAAACTCCAGAGAATATACAAACTGTCAGACCTCTCAGAGATGGTGTGATAACGGACTTTGAAGCCACAAAGATTATGCTTTCTCATTTTATAAACAAGGCAATAGGGGGAAGCATATTCAAGGCAAAACCAAGAGTTGTCATAGGCGTGCCCTCTGGGGTTACACAGGTAGAAAAAAGGGCGGTCATTGACGCTGCAAAAAGTGCGGGAGCGAGAGAGGTCTATCTCATAGCGGAACCCATGGCTGCTGCCATAGGTGCTGGGCTTCCCATAGAAGAACCTATAGGCAATATGGTAGTAGACGTAGGCGGTGGCACTACAGAGATAGCGGTCATTTCGCTTGCGGGCATAGTGGTTTCCAATTCCATAAGGGTAGCAGGCGATGAGATGACCGAGGCTATAATACAGCATGTGAAGAAAAAACATCACCTTCTAATAGGCGAGCAGACTGCAGAAAGGGTAAAAATAGAACTGGGCAGTGCCATATACGAGGAAGAAGAGAGAGTTATGGAAATAAAAGGAAGGGATATAACAGGGCTTCCAAGGGTTGTAAAGATAAGCAATAAGGATGTTACGGAAGCCCTTGAAGATGTAATAGCTTCCATAGTAAACGCAGTAAAGTCTACCTTAGAAAGGACTCCACCAGAACTCGCTTCCGACATTGCAGAGAGAGGCATAACCTTGGCTGGAGGTGGTTCTCTCCTTAGAAACCTTAACGTGAGAATTGAACGTGAAACAGGCATAAAGACCCACTATTGTGAAGACCCCATAACCGCAGTTGCCCGCGGAGTAGGAAAGGTTCTTGATAACATAGAACTGATAAGGAAAGTCTCCATGATATGAAAAGCTATATTGCACCTATTACTGCCCTACTGTTGAGCGTTATAGTTTACTTTATCAACTTCTCTACGCTCCCCTACCTGAACCAAGTTTATAACTTTCTTAGATTAGCGGTTTATCCTTTTTTGGAGTTAAAGGGTAATATACAAGAAAACACAAAAAGAATTGTAGAGACTTACCTGTTTTTAAAAAATGTGAGCGAAGAAAACAGCAGACTAAGAAAGGAGGTTGAAGAATACAAATTATACAAAGCTCAACTTCTTGCCTGCGAAAAAGACCTCAAAAGCTTAAGTCAAGTTATGGATATACCCTTCAATCTAAGTAGATATTCAATAGTTTATGCAAGCGTGATTGCCTATGACCCATCGGGTAGGGACACTTTTGTACTCATAAACAAAGGACAAGATAGTGGTATCTCCGAGGGTATGTTAGCCTTTTCTGGAGAAGGTCTGGTGGGTATCGTAGACAACGTTTATGGAAGTTCTTCGAGAATAAGAACTGTTTTTTCTGAGGAATTCACCCTTAGTGCTGAGGTTGGAGGTAAGGCGTATATATACAAAGGAGGGTTTCCTACAGGGTCTTTGCTATATGTCAAGGTAGAAGATGAAATAAACATTGGTGATGTGGTTTATGTGAGAATTCCAGGTAAAACTTTCCCCCAGTTCAAAATTGGCACTGTTGAAGAAGTATACCATGATGGAAAGGGCTTTTTTAAAAAGGTAGAGGTCAAGCCTTACTTGGACATAAGAAGAGTTTCCTTTCTTGTCGTTATAAGGGAAAGGTTATGAAGTTTTACATAATAGCATTCCTGCTTGCGTATTTTCAGGCTTCTGTGCTAACCAGTATCTTTCATAACATGCTTTTGTCTCCGAATTTTCTCCTCGCATACCTATGCCTTTACCTTTTTAGAGAAGACAGAGGGTGGCTTAAAAAAGCCTCTATTACAGGTTTTTTCCTTGACCTATTTCTGGATTCTCTTGGATTGCATCTATCAGGGCATATATTTTTTGCTATTCTTTTTAATATGATGAGGCAGAGGATAGAAATTCCCAGCAAGTTTTCTTTGCTGATTGCTTACTTTTTTCTCTCCTTGCTTGAAAAACTTTGGCTTATTCTTTTGTTTAGACTTAAATACTATACGGACTTTAACCTCTGGCTTTTGCCCTTGAGTCTCACCTTTGAAGTTGTCTTTCTCTACCTTATTTCAGGAAAACAGCTAAGCAGAGAACCATGAGTAGAAGACGCCTTTTATTTCTTATGCTTTTTGGTTTATTTGTGTACCTTCTTATATTCCTCAGACTGGTCTATCTCCAGCTTTTTAAGGGTGAATATTATAAGAAACTTGCACAGAGGAATTATGTGAGGAAAAGGGTCATATATCCTCAAAGAGGGGATATTTTAGACAGGAGGGGAGAGAAATTGGCTTACGATACACCCAAGTATATACTCCTTCTTGACCATCAAAAACTGCAAGAAGAAGATAATCTTAGGGAGGTTTTGTCAAATGTTGAAAAACTATTCGGGGTAAAATTGGACTATGAGAGCATAAAAAATAAGAAGACTATAGAGCCTATTTTCTTAACGGAGTTAAAGACACAGGAGGATATAGATAAATTCTATAATTACAGCTACAAGCTACCGGGAGTTTTCATAAATACTGTGCCAACAAGAAACTATCCTTTAGGTGAAGTATGTGCTCACGTAGTGGGATATGTTTCTTACCCAACGGAAAAACACTTTCAGCGATATGCGGACAGGATAGGAAGTCAAAGTTTAGTGGGTGCGTATGGTCTTGAGAGGGCTTTTGATGCGGAACTTCTGGGCAAAGTGGGGGCTGAGGAGGTTATGGTAAACGCAGTGGGGAGGATTATAAGAAATCTCGGTTATAAAGAGCCAGAAAAGGGAATAACTATCTTAACCACCATAGATTCAAGAATACAGAAAATAGCCTATGAGGTTTTTAGGGATTCTGGACACAAGGCTGGTGCGGTTCTTATTATGGATACGAGGACGGGCGAAGTGTTGGCACTTCTGAGCTATCCATCCTTTGACCCAAACAGAATAACAGACTTATGGCATCAATACAACAACGATAAATTCAGACCACTCTTCAATAGGGCAACGCAAGGAAAATACCCTCCAGCGTCTGTTGTAAAACCTGCACTGGGAATAGCTCTGCTCCAAAAGGGTGTGTCTCCAAGGGAAGGTGTGGTGTGTAGAGGATATTTTGAGCTTGGAAACAGAAGGTTTTCATGTTGGAATAGAAGAGGGCATGGCTGGGAGAACCTGCATGGAGCTATAAGAGATTCTTGCGATGTTTACTTTTACCACTTTGGCTACTACAAACTTGGTCCAAGAGAGATGGAGAGAGTTTATAGGAGCTTTTCCTATGGAGAAGAAATACCCTTTGAACTTCCTCTTGCAAGAGGTTTTATACCCACGCCTGAATGGAAAAGAAGTAGAATAAAAGAGCCTTGGTATGGTGGAGACACGGTTAACATATCCATTGGGCAAGGATATATGAAGTCCACTCTTTTTGAGCAAACCCTTATGATGATGGCAATAGCCAACAATGGAGTTATATACAGACCTATTTTGGTTAAGGAGAAAAGGGATGCAAAGGGTAATACTATATGGAAAGCAAAAAGAAGCGTATACAAGGTTGTAAAGGCAAAGCCAGAATATTTTGCCATAGTTAGGGAAGCACTCAGAAGTGTAGTAAAGTCAGGAACTGCTACCTCCGCCTTTTCAAGGATAGTAGAAATAGCAGGCAAAACGGGGACCGCTCAAGTATCCGCCTTAAGTGTAAGAAGAAGAAACCTGCCATATCATCTTAGAGACCATGCGTGGTTTGTAGGTTTTGCACCATACAGAGACCCTGTTTTTGTGATAGGGGTTATTGTGGAGCATGGAGGTTCTGGAGGTGCGGCAGCAGCGCCTATAGCGAGAAGGATTCTTGAAAGGATATATATGGAAGGTATACATAAGGAGCTTACTTAAGGTTCTAAAACGCCATGGTAGAATTTTAAACTCAATGAAGAGAGTTCTTGTCTGGGGTCTTGGCGTTAGTGGAAGGTCTGCGGTTAACCTTTTGAAGGCTAAAGGCTTTGAGGTGTATGCAGGAGACGATGCAAAGGGTGATAGCTTTGAAGAGTTCCTACATATAGTGGATACGGTGGTTCTCTCTCCGGGCATACCACCACATCACGCTCTTTGGAAAGAAGCACAAAGGAAGGGTATAGAGGTTATAGGAGAGCTTGAGCTCGCTTGGAGGTTTTTTGAAGGCAAAGCCTTGGCTATCACCGGCACAGATGGAAAATCTACCACCACAAGGCTTACATACCTTATGCTAAAAGAGGTCTATGCCAACGTGGAGGAGGGAGCAAACGCAGGTAAGCCTTTCTCTGAGATAGTTCTAAGCAATCCCTCTTGTCTTGCGGTGCTTGAGGTTTCCTCCTTTCAGGGTAAAAGTCTAAAAACCTTTAGACCCATAGGGGGTGCTTTTCTAAACTTTTCGGAGGACCACCTTGATTGGCATCCGAGCCTCCAAGACTACCTTGAGAGCAAAAGAAACATCTTTTCAAGACAAGGAGAAGAGGATTTTCTATTATTGAACGCAAGGGACCCAAGGGTTAGCGAGACACCAAGCAAGGCAAGGAAGTTTTTACTTCTTGAAGAAGGCTCACAGGGTTATATAAAAGAAGGCAAAGCCTACTTTCTTGGTGAGGAGCTCTTTGAAGTGGAGAGGCTCAAAATAAGAGGAAAACACAACTGGCACAATGCCCTCTTTGCGGGTGCTATGGCAAGACTTATGGGTGTGGAGAAGGAGATAATACAGGAAGTTCTCTATAGCTTTTCTGGACTGCCATATAGGATGGAGTATATGGGAAGTTTTGGTGGTGTAGAGGTATACAACGATTCTAAGTCTACCACCGTTAACGCCTTAAGGTCCGCTCTTGAAAGTTTTGAGGATGGTAAGGTTATCTTAATAGCAGGTGGGAAGGACAAGGGTGGAGATTTTGAAGGTATAAAGGAGCTTGTTAAGAAAAAGACAAGGTTCAGCATCCTCATAGGTGAGGCACGGGAGAAAATCGCAAAGGCTTGGCAGGGTTGCGAGGTCTATGTGGAAAAAGACCTTGAGTCTGCGGTATCAAAAGCCTTTGAGTTTGCCAAGCAGGGAGACATTATTCTCTTTTCTCCAGCTTGTGCTTCCTTTGATATGTTTAGAGACTACAAGGAAAGAGGGGAGAGGTTTAAGGAGTTAGTTTTTGAGCTTGGTGGCAAAAGTCTATGAGCTTTGTTATAATCTTTTAACTCACAAACCTTTACGGAGGCAGGCATGAAACTGCACGAGCATCAGGCAAAGGAGCTTTTGAAAAGATACGGTCTTCCTGTGCCAGAGGGAAGAGTAGCCTTTAGCCTTCAAGAAGCCCTGCAGGCGTGCGAAGAGCTCGGGGAGTTTCCTCTTGTGGTAAAGGCTCAGGTGCACTGCGGTGGGCGTGGAAAGGCTGGCGGTGTAAAGCTGGTCAAAAACGCAGAAGAACTCCAGCAAGCGGTGGAGAGTATGCTTGGGAAAGTGCTTAAGACCTTCCAGTGCCCTGATGGAAAACCTGTAAGCAGGGTATGGATAGAAAAGGCTACCAACATAGAAAGGGAATACTACCTCTCTATAACCCTTGACAGGGCAGTTTCTAAACCCGTTTTGATGGCTTCTGCGGAAGGTGGAATGGAAATAGAGGAGGTTGCCAAAGAAAAACCAGAAGCCATACACATGCTCCACATAGACCCAGCCTTGGGTCTTATGCCTTCTCAAGCAAGAAGGATAGCCTTTAAGCTTGGACTCCCTGTTAACGAGTTTGTGAAGATAGCCTTGGCTCTCTACAAGGCGTATATTGACCTTGATGCAAGCCTTGTGGAGATAAACCCACTTGTCCTTACAAAAGAAGGAAACCTTGTGCTTCTTGACGCAAAGGTGGAGATAGACGACAATGCTCTGATAAGGCACAAGGACCTTGAAGAGCTTGAAGACCTCACTCAGCTTGACCCTCTTGAGGTGGAAGCAAAGAGGTATAACCTTAACTACATAAAGCTGGATGGAAACATAGGGTGTATGGTAAACGGTGCAGGGCTTGCTATGACCACAATGGACATAATAAAGCTCGCAGGGGGAGAGCCTGCCAACTTCCTTGATGTGGGTGGTGGTGCCAACGTGGAGCAGATAGCCAACGCCTTTAGGATACTCATGGCAGACAAAAATGTAAAGGCGGTTTTTATAAACATCTTCGGTGGTATCCTTAGATGCGACAGGCTTGCCCATGGTCTCATAGAGGCGGCAAAAATGGTAGAAATAAAGGTCCCAGTTGTGGTTCGTATGGAAGGGACAAACGTAGAGGAGGGAAGAAGACTTCTGGCTGAGTCTGGACTAAACTTTATAAACGCAGTGGATATGTGGGACGGTGCAAAGAAGGCGGTGGAGTTGGCAAGAAATGAACTTTAGTGTGGTAAGGGAAGAAGACTTTACTGGCTCTAATCCAGAAAACACTCTTATACACGGAGACTGCAGGACTGTAATGGATAAGCTACCAGATGGTATTTTTGATATGGTTTTTATAGACCCACCTTACTTTCTTCAGCTTCCAAAAAAGCAGTTAAGGAGATGGAAGGTTCGCACAGAGGTTAACGGAGTGTGCGAGGAGTGGGACAACTTTGAAAGCTTCCAAGCCTATGATAGCTTTGTGGAAGAGGTTTTACAAAGGGTAAAAAGAGTTATGAAAGAAACCGCAACTCTGTGGGTTATAGGAACATACCATAATATCCACCGCTGGGGCAAGATAATGCAAGATATGGGCTTTTGGATATTAAACGATGTTATATGGCTAAAAACTAATCCTATGCCTAATTGGCTTGGAGTGAGGTTCACAAACGCTACAGAAACACTTATATGGGCTGTAAAGGACAAAAGCGTCAAAAAATACACCTTTAACAAAGAATACGCAAAAGCCTTTGGCATTGGAAAGGTTTACGAGAATGTGTGGAGAATACCCATATGCACAGGGGAGGAAAGACTAAAGGATGAAAAGGGCAAAAAAGTTCATCCCACACAAAAACCCGTTGAACTTCTTAAAAGAATAATTCTTGTTTCTACAAAGGAGGGAGACCTTATTTTAGACCCTATGGCTGGAGTTGGGACTACTGGCTATACCGCAAGCATGCTCGGTCGAAGATGGACTATGATAGAAAAGAAGGGGGAATATGTAGAATGGACAGTAAAGAGGTTAGCTTCTATAGGAACTAAATCACTATACGAACAGGTTAAAACATGAGGTGTGAAGATATAATTTCTGTCCTAAACGATGCCATATTTGGTAAAGATAAACAAGAACTCATTGAGAGATTAGCGGAAAATCCAGAAAGGTTTATAGGACTTTTCAGACCTACTAAGCCCTATGCGAAAGCTATACAATTTCTACTACAATTTCACGAGATTAAATTTGGTGATGCTATGGAAGATATAATAGCGAATATTTTTAAGGAACATGGTTTCAATTCAAAAGTAAACGAGAGATTAACTTTCAATGGAAAAAATCTTAGCGTGGATATACTGCTTGAAGATGATAAATCTGCATATTTAATAGAAGTAAAGGTTAGAGACGACCATGACTCGTCTAAAAAAGAGGGGCAGATTTTTAATTTTCAAAGGAAGTTAGAGGCGTTTATTGAGGTTTATGGCGAATATGAGAACTTAGTGGGAATAATGTATTTTATTGACAATACCTTCCAGAAGAATAAAAATTATTACGAGAGCAAGTTAAGCGAGCTTAGTAGTTTTTTTAACTTGGAGGTTTATCTTTTTTATGGCAGAGAGCTATTTGAATTTTTCCGTATAGGTCAAGATTGGGATAATTTGGTATGTTGTATAGAAAGCTGGAAGAAAACCCTACCAGATTTTCCAGTAATAGACTATGACTCAGATGTAGAAGATAGTTTTAATAAATTAAAGGGCATATCAGTAAGCACCTGGAAGAAAATAGTTGAGAACGATGCTTTATGGGAAGAAGATGGAATAATGAAAGTGCTTTTCAAGGAAGGAACTACATTGAAGGAATTATGTAAGTATTTCAAAAACTTTGATGGGAGACTCAAACCTGCTTACCTAAGGTTAGCTGAGCTTCTGGAAAGAAAAATAGCAAAAATTTATAAGGAGGTTAAGTCATGGCAATCCTTGTAGACAAAAACACGAGAGTAGTGGTTCA
>JBBKAW010000095.1:13534-17994 GCA_037722135.1 Aquificaceae bacterium | reverse complement strand
CCTGCCAAAGAGGTCTCCTCTGTCTGAAACAAGAAAACACTCCATGCCAAAGTCATAGGCTTTCTTTTCTTCATGAGTTGACAGCCTTAGCTACCGTAAGTCCAGCTATAAGGTCTCTGGTAGACTTATTTTAAAGCACTAAGCAAGTCCATCCCCTCTGCGTATAGCTTGAGAGCCTCTTCCAGCTCCCTTTTACCCTCTACCTTGAAGAGTCTGTCCTCAATTATAGTCCTTAAACTCTTAGCTACAAGCTCCCTGCTTACTCCGAAGTTGTATTCAAGAATATACGCCAGCTCAAGAATAGTGTAGTTGGAGAGGAAAATCTTACCCTTTTTTCTTTACTACCTCTTTAAAGTATCTCTCCAAAGCCTCTGAAGCTTCTCCCTTAGTTAGAAAATCTATAAGCTCCTGCGTGTCTATTGCATCCATTCGGGAGGAACTCCCACGTTGTCTCTTAACTGTCCATTGCCAAAAACTATAAACTTCTCAATGGTTAGCTCCTCAAGAGCCATCGGACCTCTTGCGTGAATTTTGTCGGTAGATATACCCATCTCCGCCCCAAGACCAAACTCGTTGCCATCGGTAAAGCGTGTGGAAGCGTTCACATAAACCGCTGCGGAGTCCACCTCCTTTATGAACTTCATGGCTTTTGTATAGTTTTCCGTTATTATGGCATCAGAGTGCTTTGAGCCATATTTTTCTATAAACTCTATGGCTTCCTCAAGGCTTTCTACCGTTTTAACTGCAAGTATAAGGTCAAGAAACTCCTCATAGTAGTCCTCTTCCGTGGCAGGGACTGCCCTTACATGAGAAAGCTCTGGTCTGGACTTTATAACCTCAAGGCTTTCTGGGTCGCACCTTAGCTCCACTCCTGCCTTTCCTAAGATATCCGCCATCTTTACCCAGAAGGTATTTAAGAGACTTTTGTGGATTATAAGGTTTTCCACCGCATTACAGACAGAGGGTCTTTGCACCTTTGCGTTGTAGACAATATGGTAAGCCTTTGTAAGGTCCGCTTCCTCATCCACGTATATGTTGCAAACTCCCTTGTAATGCTTTATAACTGGCACCTTTGCCTTTTCCGCAACCGCCCTTATGAGGCTCTCACCGCCCCTTGGAATTGCCACGTCCACCTTGCCCTCCATACCCAGTATCTCCCACACTATCTCCCTCTCTGGTCTATCTATAAATTGGACCGCTTCCTCTGGAAAGCCCGTTTCCCTGCATGCCTGACGCAAGATTTCCACAAGAGCCCTGTTGGAGTTTATGGCTTCCTTCCCACCCCTTAGGATTACAGCGTTTGAAGATTTCATACACAAAGAGGCAGCCTCTATAGTGACGTTAGGTCTTGCCTCGTAGACAATAAAGATAACTCCAAGAGGAACACGCATTTTCCCCACCTGAAGGCCATTAGGACGCGTCCACATGCGCGTTATCTCTCCCACAGGGTCCGGCAAAGAAGCCACATCCCTAAGAACCTTAACCATACCCTCTATTCGTTTGTCGTTAAGCAAAAGCCTATCTATTAAAGCAGGTGAAAGCCCTTGAGATTTTGCGTATTCTATGTCCTTTTGGTTTTCTTCCTTTATATAGTCCTTCCTTTCCTGCAGTAGCTCCGCAGCCCTCAAGAGGGTATGGTTTTTTATATCCGTTGTCAAGGACATTAAACTTCTTAAGGTAGAACGAGCAAGGTTTACCTTCTCCTCTGCATATCTTCTTAGCTCCTCCATAGTTTAAATTATAACAGTTTCTCGTAAAGAGCTTCTTGTCTGAAAAACTCCCTTATTCTATTCTTGATAGAACATTCCGTAGCGTAGATAAATATCCCTTTTAGAAGCTCCCAGACAAAAGTAGCCTTAACCGCCCTTTAACACGGTTAGGTAAGTCCTTGTCTGCATTTACATTCTGCACCCTGCTTTAAAAACCGAACTGTAGAGACTTTTTTGAGATAAGTCATTAAAACCCACAGCATGCAGTCTATATTTTACTAAGGATGATTCCAAGAGTTTATTTAGGTGTAGAGTGGATAGGAGCGGACAGAATCTTGTCCCAATATAGAGTGCCAGAGGATTGTGGTGCGGGACTTGTTTTCTTGGGTATAGCCAGGTCCGCTCCAGAAGATGGGGATGTGGTAGAGCTTCATTACGAAGCCTTTCCCGAAATGGCTATAAAAGTCATGGAAGATATACGAGAGGAAGCACTAAAGAACTTTCCTGTTAGAGAGGTATTTATTCACCATAGGCTCGGTGTGGTAAAGGTGGGAGAACCCTCCTTTATGGTAGTGGTCTTTGGCGGACACAGGGATGAAACCTTTAGAGCCTGCAGGTATGTGGTGGACGAGGTCAAAAGGAGAGTGCCCATATGGAAAAAGGAAGTTTTCAAAGATGGCAGAGGTGAGTGGGTGCTTGGAGCATGATAAAGGACGCCCTTGGAAGGGAGCTTCATGACCTTAGAATATCCGTAACAGACAGGTGCAACTTTCGGTGTAGTTTCTGTATGCCAGAAGGAGAAGAGTATGAATTCCTAAGGCGTGAAGAGATTCTTTCCTTTGAGGAGATTACCAAGTTCGTAAGGGCTGTAATTCCTCTTGGTGTAAAGAAGGTCAGGCTTACAGGCGGTGAGCCACTCTTGAGGAGAAACCTTGAAAAGCTAATAGCTTACCTATCTGAACTGCCTTTGGAAGACCTAAGCCTTACAACTAACGGCTTTCTTTTAAAAGAGAAGGCAAAGCTCTTAAAGGAAGCAGGGCTCAAAAGAATAACAGTAAGTCTTCATTCTCTCAAGGATGAAGTTTTGTCAAGGCTTGTGGGAAGACAGGTAAAGGTCTCTCAGATAATTGGAGGTATTGAGGAAGCTCTAAAGGTTGGGCTAAAGCCTGTGAAGGTAAATGTATGTGTCATAAGGGGTGTTAATGACGGAGAGATACCGGATATAGCAAGGTTTTTTAAGGGTATGGGTGTGGTGGTAAGGTTTATAGAGTTTATGGATGTGGGTAATGTAAATGGATGGTCTTTAGAAAAGGTGTATTCTGTAAAGGAGATGTTAAAGCTTCTTAGCAAACACTTTGAGCTTGAACCTGTGGAAAAATCCTACAGGGGAGAGGTGGCGGACAGATACAGGTATAAAGATGACGGTGTAGAGGTGGGCTTTATATCCTCTATAACCCAACCCTTTTGTGGAGACTGCAACAGACTCAGGCTTACCGCAGATGGAAAAGTGCTTACATGCCTATTTGCTCAAGATGGCTACGATGTTAAAAGTCTTTTGAGAGGTGGTGCAAGTGATGAAGATATAAGGGAGTTTATAAGCAAGATTTGGGCTTTGAGGTCCGACAGATACTCAGAGCAGAGGCTTGAACTTTTAAAAAATGGTATAATGCCAAGAAAGTTTGAAATGTTTAAGGTAGGAGGTTGAGGATGATAGAACATAGACAAGTTGAGTTTCTTATAAACCCTCTAAAAAACAAAGTATGGGCTGTGAGTATGCCAGATGGAGAGCTTTTAACAGATATAATGTCTGTAAAAAGGGCAAGCTTTTGTGTTGAAACCAACGAACCATACTGGCTTAATCCCTTTGGAGGTGCTTATCATTGGACCACAAAGGAATCCCAGCCATATGAAGAAGAGTTTGTAAAGTTTAAGGAACATGCTCAACAGTATATGTGTATTTTCGGTCTTGATACAGCCCATCTTGAACATATTGAGCTATCACCCTTATCAGGTGAGCTAATTTTTGACGAAGAAAATCTACTCAAAAAATTAGACAAACAAAGGTTAGAGGAGTTTAAAAGGTTTATGTTAGAATTATGGGATTATGTGAAGGAGGGATAAGATGCTAAGCAAAGAGATTCTTGAAATACTCGCATGTCCAAAGTGTAAGGGAGACCTGACCTACGATGAAGAAAGAAATATACTCATATGTTTGAAGTGCAAGGTTTACTATCCCATAGAGGAAGATATCCCCATCCTTCTTATAGAGTCCGCAAGACCCCTTGAAGAGTTAAAGGAAAAGCCACAGACCACTTAGAAACTATTAAAGTGTATTCTCCCTTTCAAAGACCATATATTTAACCACATAGTCGTACATAGAAATGTATGCCAACAAGACAGATACCCATAAAAGGATGTTAGCATAGTCTTGACCAAAGCACAGAGCTATAAGGGTTATAAACTCAAAAAAAGCCTTTGCCTTTCCAAGGTAAGATGCGGGCATGGTATAGCCTTTCTCTACAGAAAGGCTCCTAAGAAAAGATACAGAAAGCTCTCTTATGAGAAGTAATATAAAGGGTAAAAGTCCTATTTCCTGTGTGTATAAAAAGTAAGATAGTATACCAAGGACAAAAACCTTATCCACAAAAGGGTCAAGAAGAATACCCAATCTACTTACCTTATTGTTTCTCCTTGCTATCCCACCATCCAACCAATCAGAAACCCCTGCAACTATCACAAGAACTCCTGCAA
>JBBKAW010000095.1:0-13434 GCA_037722135.1 Aquificaceae bacterium | reverse complement strand
GCACAGGCTAATACCTTTTTACCCTCATAGGTTATCTCTCCAAGTGTTGGATAAAAATAGCAAAAATAGTCTTCGTAGCCTCCTTTGTATCTACTCATTTCAAACTTTGGGTCTAACTTCCTAAGGCTTTCCAAGATAAGACCCATAAAGTTTTTATAGACCTTTGTAAAGCTCCAACCCCAATCCTTCCTAAGCCCTGCGTAGGAAAAGGACAAGTCCCAGCCATGAAGAAGAGCACCTCCTCCCGTAGGTCTCCTTACCACCGGAAGAGATATGTTAGGCTCTCTTTGTGAATATCCTATGCTTATGGTCAGCTCTTGCCATTGGTAAAGTCTGAAAGTAGGTTTTCCAGTGCTTTCCGCAAGTAGGAGGTTTTCCCAGTCCCTTTGCATGTTTTCTACACCCTTGAGGGCTTCAACATAAGATAAATCATAGCTTTTTTGAGTTTCCATGCTTAATATTTTAAAGTTATGCGTTTTATACAAAAGTTCCTGGGCAGAAGAGAGAAGGAAGAGGACAGGGCTTTTAGTATTATGACCCCTAAGGGAAAGCTCACGCTAAATCCTGAGGATTTTCTTGAAAAGGACCCAGATGCACGCATAGAGGAGTTCTGGGTAGATGCTATGGACGTGTCCGAGGATGGGTATTGGCTTCTTGTAGGCAGAAGGCATGGGCTTTTACAGCTCTACGACTGGAAGGGTAAGATCCATAGGCTACCCTCAAGACCACCCGCACAGGTAATCACCGACGCCCTCTTTAGGGGAAGATACCTTGCACTTATAACACCACCTTACTTGGTAGTTTACCTTCTTGAAGATGCAAGAAACCCTCAGACATGGAAAAGTTTTAGGACTACACAAGAAGGCATAAGAGCATCTGTGGGTCTTGACCTTTATGGAAATCTCCTTGCCTACGGTGTTGTAGGGGATAGGGTGTATGTGATAGATATCTCTGGAGGTTTTGGCTCAGAAGGTTTAGACTTTAGAAGCACTTTCTCTTACTCAGAAGCCCAGATAGGAGAGCTAAGGTCTTTGAAGTTTATAGGAAGTGGGAAATTACTTTTGTCTGGCACAAGGGGTGTAGCCCTCTATGACCTTGGGGGAAAGCTCCTTAGAAGGTTAGACCACGCATCAGGCAAGGCGGTCCTACCACTAAGGGATAGGCTAATTCTTGGGGAAGGAAACCACCTCTATGTCTACGACCTACAGCTTGAAGGACTCCTTCATAGTATTACAACACCCATAAACATATCTCAAATTGACCTATCACCGGATGGTGATTTTCTGTTTCTTGCGGATGCGGAAGAAAACAGAATGGGGCTTGTGTATCTTCCTAACCTTGAGTTTATTCAGAGCTTTGAGGGTTTTGGCTACTCCGTGGTAAGGGTATCTCCCGACGGAACTATATACACCTGCACCTATAAGGATGAAGACGACAAAAGACTTTATAGCCTTAGAGCTATAACCACGAACTTGACAGACTTTGTATACGACAAGGACCGGCAGGCTCAAATCGTTAAGAGAGCGGAAGAGGAGCTAAAGGCTCTAAAGAACAAACTTAAAAGGACAAGCAACTTTTCAGAGCATCAGGAAATTGAAGAATACAGAAGGCTACTTTCTATGGACTTACCCATAAGAAAGCTCAGAGAGATAATATTTGAGGCACAGCTCCACATAGAGGAAGCTAAGTTTAACGCCTTCTTAAAAAACTTAGAGGACAAGATAAGAGAAGGTAAGGCAGATGCGGAAGACCTAAGAAGCTTAGAGTCAAAGCTCAAGTTAGAAGAAGGAGAGAGAGCTCAGAGGCTAAGAGAGCTAAAGGAAAGCCTTGAAAACTACTTTCAGACAGCTCTGCGGGAGCACTTAGAAAGAGTAAGAAAGGCTATAAGTGAAGTTGAAAGCGGAGACTTGAGGGACTTTGAAGCTCTTGAAGAGGTCAAAAGGGCAAGAGAGTTTATAAACAAACTTCCCAGCTCCCTAAGTCAACAGGCACAAGGTGAGCTTCTAAAGGTTTTTCATGAAAGGTTGCTACAAGATAGGCTAAGCAGATACAGGATAAAATTTGAAGACTCAAGGGTTATCTTCGGTTCGGAAGACTTTCCCAGGTTTTCTGGAGAGGTAAGAAGGCTAAAGTGGAGGATAAGGGTAGAAGAAAGACTGCCTATAGGAGATAGGATATTTGCCAAAATAGCCTTTGAAAGAGAGGATGGCTTACTGGTAGAACCTAAAAGATACCCAAACCTAATTCCACAGGAAGAGTTAAGAGCATTGCCACTATGGATTAGGAGATATCTGAGACATTTAAATGGTCTCTTTTCATACGAACCTTCAAGACTTCCCCTCTTTGTATCTTACGAAGAGACACCATGGTTTGTGAAGAACTTAGAAAAGTTTACCTCCCTAATAAAGGAACAGCTCAAGTATTCTGAGGGCATTCTCATACTTGAAGGAGACGCAGGCGTAGGAAAAAACTTCTTAGTGGAGGTATTTTCAGCTCTCACCAACAGACCTCTATACATCATACCCTGCAACTCAAAGATGGAGAAGGAAGACATTACCTTTGTATACGAATTTGACCCAAGAAGAGGCACAAGAAGAGTATACTCAGACCTCGTAAAGGCACTTCAAACACCAGGTGCGGTCATATACTTTGACGAGATAAATACCCTACCCGCAGGAATGGTAAAACTTTTTAACCCGCTTTTTGACTACAGAAGATATCTTACCCTACCAACAGGCGAGGTCATAAGGGCACACAAAGAAGTTATTCTTGTAGGTGGTATGAACCCTCAGAATTACTTGGGAGTATCAGAGCTTCCACAGGATATCAAGTCAAGGGCGGACATAATTTTTATAGATTATCCTCCTTTTGAGGACGATAGAGGTATATACCACCCCGACGAGGCAATAATACTCAAAGACCACGTTAGGGAGCTTTCGCACCTTTCCCTTGAGGAGTTTGTCTATCTTTGGCATTCAGTGATAAATGGTCTAAAGACCACACCTATAAAGGACCAAGAGAAGCTTGAAGGCAGTGTATGGAAGATTTTTGAGCTCCTCAAAATCGCCAACAGCATAAGAAAAGCATACAGAGCCTATCAGACTCAGCAATCTGAAGAGCCTGTAGATTTTGTTTTTTCCATAAGGGATACAATAAGATGTGCCAGAAGACTTGACAAATACACAAAGGTCAAGGAATTGGTTTTAGATACCATACTTCCAAAGGTAAGCTCCCCCCTTGAGAGAGAAATAATAAAGAGTATAGTGGAAAGAGTATAATAAAAGTTAATGGCAAAGAGGTTAATAGTTTTGTCTTCAGATGAACTAATACTTTCTTTTCTCATAGATGGTGACACAACTTACAAAATAAGTGCGGAACGGAGAGGAGGATATAGACTTTTGGATAGCATTTTCAAAGGTAAGGTCAAGAGGCTCGCAAAGGGCATGGAAGGTGTATTTGTGGATATAGGTATTGGTAGAGATGCCTTTCTACCCCTAAAGGGAGAAAGCTATAGAGTGGGAGACAGTGTTATAGTGCAAGTGGCGAGGGAGCCAGAAGGTGAGAAGGGAGCAAAGCTGACCACAAACATAAAGTTAGTGGGTAAATATCTGGTATATTTTCCCAAGGGAAAGGATATAAAATGTTCCAGCAAAGTGCAATCGGAAAGGAGGGAAAGCCTATGCAAACTTTTGGAAGGAGATATAGGAGAGGAGGGTGTAATAATTAGAAGCTCTGCGGTCCATGCAGACCCAGAGGACATAAAAAGGGAACTGCAAAAGCTAAGAGAACAATGGCAATGGGTTCAGAAAAGAGCAAAAGCCCTAAGGAAACCGCAGATTATCCTTGAGGAATACCCGAGTTATATAAGGCTTATAAGAGACTATTGGCAGGAAATAGAGGAAGTGGTCTCCGACGATACTATAATATGGAACGATATAGCCTCTTTTCTGGAGGAGTTTGAACCAAGCATCCTTAGAAAGAACCTCTACCTCAAAGACCCATCCAGTTATATACAAAGATACCAGCTCCACGAAGCTCTCAGAAGTATATTTAATAAGGTGGTTTGGCTCAAGAGTGGAGGATACATAGTCATAGAGGAAACGGAAGCCTTTACCATAATAGATGTTAACAGCGGAGATCCCTTAGGTTCCTGTCATGAAGAGAACGCACTCAAGACAAACCTTGAAGCAGTAAAGGAAATAGTTAGACAGATAATACTAAGAGACATAGGTGGTATAATTCTTATAGACTTCATAGACATGAAGAAACAGGAAAACAAAAACCTTATAATAAACAGCATGCTTTCAAGTTTTGGTAAGGAAGCCTGCGGTGTTACTATATATGGCTTTACTAAATTGGGTATTTTGGAAATGTCAAGGAAAAAAACTGGTAGAAGCGTAACCAAGATGTTATCGGAAGTCTGTCCCGTATGCTCTGGTAAGGGCTATATAAAAAGCTCCGCTCTTCTTATGCTTGAGCTTGAGAAAGACATCCCTATATACTCTCGGGGTAATCTTGAACTGCAGGTGCACCCTATAAGATATGAGTCTGTAAACAAGAAATTGAAAGAAAGAGGTTTTGTAAATGTGCAAGTAAGTGCCGATGAGGACGTCAATATAAACAGTTATATAATAAGCCATGCGTAGGCTATTAGCGCTTTTACTTATATTTTTAGTGAGTTGTGCAAAGATGACTGAAGAGAAGAGGGAAAAACTCGCAATAGAAAACTACTCTCAAGGCATGTCCGCTTATGCCAGAAAAGACTACAAGGAAGCTATAAGAAAGCTCTCTGAAGCCCTAAAATACTTGGAAAACCTCACACCAGAGCAGATAAAATCCGCTAAGTATACCATAGGTGAAAGCTATTATCTGAGAAAGGATTACATAAACGCCATAGTTTACCTCGAAGACTATCTTTTTTATTATCCAGAAAGCCCAGAAGCAGAAAGAGCTTACTTCATGGTAGTAGATAGTTACATGAAGGTGGCACCCGATGCCTATAGAGACCAAAGCTACACCCTAAAAGCCATAGACAAGGCAAAGGAGTTTCTTAGTAAATACCCAAACAGTCCTTACGCAGATAAAGTCAGGGAGCTTATAAACAACGCCCAAACAAAAATTGCAAAGCATGAATACCTAATAGGTAGGTTCTATGAGGATTTCGGTTATTACTACTCCGCCTCGTTGAGATACAGGAACCTTCTCATAAACTTCCCAGAGCAGATTCCAGAAGCGGAACTTCTATACAGGTATATAAAATCTCTGCTACTTGTAAGGGAACAAGCAAAGAGACAGGAATCAAAATATAGAAAATGGATAGAGTCTGCAAAAAGGGAGCTAAGGTCTGCCAAATCCGAAGAGGACAGAAGAGCCATCCAAAACAGAATTGACTTCTTAAATAGAGAAATAGAAAGATGGAAAAACCTTGCAGAGATGAGTAGGCAGGAAGGCTTAAGATTGCTTGAGAAATATGCGCAAGTATATGGAGAAAATCATTACTATAGAGAACTTAAAAGGTATGCAGGACAGTAAGGAGCTATTAAAAACTATTAAAAATCTATTAGAAGGGAAAAAGGCAGAGGATGTGGTAGTATTGGACGTTTCCAAACAAACGAACATATCCGATTACTTTATAATAGCGACAGCTAACTCTGCGGTGCATGCAAGGTCCCTTCTAAAGCATCTTGAGGAAGAACTTGAAAAAATTGGTGTAAAACCAGACCATGTGGAGGGGGCTGAAGAGGCTAATTGGATACTCATAGACTTTATTGATATAATAGTCCATATATTTCAGAAAGAATGGAGAGAATACTATGACCTTGAGTGGCTTTACTCCAACGCGGAGAGGGTAAGTTTATGAGCGTAATAAAGTTTCTTGTCTTTATAGTCTTCCTTACAGCCTTTCTTCTTTTTATAGCTCAAAATGCGGGATATGTGGAAATCCATTTCTTTCATATGACCTACAACGTGCCTTTGTTTGTGCTTTTGCTTTTCACCTTTGCCTTTGGCTTTTTATTGCCTTCCTTTTACCTTCTTATAAGGATTACCATACTAAAAAGACAGCTTCATGGAATAGAGGAAGGGTTAAGGGAGCTTTCAAGAGGTTACTTGAATAAGGCGGAACGACTGCTTCTTTCTGTAGGTAGAGTTGTTGAGCCAGTAAGGTCCCTTGTGGCAAAGGCAATTCACGAACAAGGAAGGCTTGAAGACCTTAAGAATTTCAACAGTACAACCTCAGCCATTGTGGGTGAGATTATGCTAAAGGAAGGAAACCTGCAGGAAGCGGAAAAGAAATTCAATCAGACACTCTTACAAGATAAAGAAAACCTAAGGGCTATAAAGGGACTTAGAGATCTTTATGCTATTTCAGAAAGCTGGGAAAAAGCTTTAGAGTATCAAGAAAAAGTTCTTCAGCTATGTGAAAAATGGGAAAGGGAAAAGCAAAAGACTATTAAGGCGGAAATAATGGCTATGGTTTACCTTAAAAAGGGAGAGGAAAGGCTTATAGAAAAAGCCTTTGACTTAAACCCGTCGCCCTTTGTTTACTCAGTTTACATAAAACACCTTCTTTCTCAAGATAGGATAAAAGATGCCAGAAAAGTTTGGGAAAAGGCTGTATCTATGGGATATCAAGAAGAAGTGCTTTGGAACCTTCTGGAAGACGAAAAGGCTCTTACAAAACTGCTTGACGACATTGATGCAAAAGCCGAATCCATAGACCCGAATATTCTCTGCATGGTATACCTTCATCTTAACTTAATTAGCAAGGCAAAAGCCTTAGAGGAAAGACTTACAAATCCTTTTAAGGCTCTTCTTTATAGTTCTCAATCTCACAAGGAGCAAGATAAGTATTGTCTGTTTGGAATAAGGGAACTTCTTAAACCCTTTGTCTGTTCTTGTGGTAAAGCTTATAATACATATAAGCCCATATGCGTAAAGTGCATAAGGTGGGGAGAAATCAAGCTTAGGAGGGAAATAAATGCTGGTGGACCTTGAGCGAAAAACCATAAGATTAAAGGTGGTTTACTACGGCGTAGCCCAATCTGGCAAAACAACGAACCTTGAAAAGCTCTCAGAAATGGAAGGTCTTAGTCTAATGAAGCTGGATACACAAGAAGAAAAAACCCTTGTCTTTGACTTTGCTACAAAAAAGGTGAAGGTTGGAGACCTTACCCTTTCCTTTGCATTATACGCAGTGCCTGGTCAAGACATATATAAAGATATAAGGCTTACGGTTCTTAGGGGTGTTGATGGAATAGTGTTTGTTGTGGACTCTCAAAGGGAAAGGTTAAAGGAAAACATAAACTTTTATAGTCTTTTGAAGGCAGACCTGCTTCGCGTTGGCAAGGACCCTTCAAGTGTTCCTGTTGTTATCCAGTATAACAAGCTTGACCTGCCAAACGCTATGGACTGTAGGGAGATGGAAAAGGCTATAAACATTGATAACCATCCTTCTGTTTGTGCAATTGCCATAAAGGGTGAGGGTGTGTTGGAAACCTTTAATGTTCTGGAAAACTATCTAATATCAAAGGTAGAAAGGATGTTATTATGATTTCCGGATATTTGAATTCAAAGCAAGATCTTGTGGACCTTCTCAATGGATGTCTTTCTAACAGAGTAGGAACTCTTGACCTTTTTCTTGGTGTAAGGGTTGTATCCTTATACATAGATAAAGGGCTAATAAAAGGTTTTAGGCTCGGTGATAGTGAGGAAGTAAATACACAAAACAAAAGGTCTACACTTCTTTATCACCTTTCTGAGTTCATGGAAGACGCAAAAGCCTTTTTCACCTTTAGAGAGGGTAAGAAAGAGAAGTTTTTTGAACTTAAAGAGCCTTTCTTCGTAGAAGAGCTTGTGCTCCAGCTTCAGTTAGTTCACAGTGAGTTGAAATCCCTTATGGAAAGGGTTATAACACCCATGGCTGTGGTTAAAGTTATAAAAAATTTTGGGCAAGCTGAGTTCTATAACGGTAAAAGCGTATATCAAATACTTGTAAATTCAAATACTAGCTTAGTTGAAGAGCTAAGGAGACTAAAGTCTCTTTTTTCTGGCGGTTATTTGGATATAGATCAGTTCTATAGTCCTGAACCTCTAAAGGAAAAGGTAAAGATAGAATATCTCGTAAAGGAAATTGAAGCAGAAAAGGTAAACTTCATAACACTTTTAGAAAGTTGTCATTTTAATAATTCTAATGGCATTATCCAGATAATAGGTGAAAATTTTGAGTTTGAACTATATTACAAAAAGGGTAAACTGTTTGCAGTTTATCCTTGTAATTCAGAAATCTTTGACTTTTTCCTAGCACCAAAGAATAATTCTGTGCTAAATGTAATAGAGGTAAGTGAAAATATCATTGACCTGTTAACGCTGAAACATTCTGAAGAAAGGGTGGTAAATAGCTTATCTGGTTCCTTTTTGGAATTAGGAAAGGCACTTGTAGGTATGGGTATTGAGGCAAAGACCGGTATGATAACCATCTACTCAGAGGGGTTTAAGAATTACATAATATACAGAGATGGGCATCTTATTGGCATTGTAGAAGATGGTTTAAAGGGCTTAAGGCTTGTGAAAAGCTTACCAGTTGATAGGGTAGAGTGGATAGATATTGCTATATACCAACCAATGGAAAATATACAGCACGTGATACATCAATTCTTAATTAATACCATATACGGTATAATTCTTAAATATGCGGGACACCTTAACCATATAATACTCTCTCATTTAGCATCTTCAGACCTCCTTAAGTATAACGAAGGAGTTATAGTTTATAGAAGAAAACCAAAAGATGAAAGAGAAGTCCTTGATTTTCTTCAATTTCTTCTTGACTTTAGTTACAGGATGCTTGGTAATAATAGGTTAGAAAGGGAGCTAGAAATATCCTTGCAACCTTATAGGGATATATTAAAAATTCTAAAGGTTGAAGAATATCTAAAGCTCCCCGGGTATGAGGGTTTTGCTCGTTG
Source organism: Aquificaceae bacterium (assembly GCA_037722135.1). Taxonomy (NCBI): domain Bacteria; kingdom Pseudomonadati; phylum Aquificota; class Aquificia; order Aquificales; family Aquificaceae; genus Pampinifervens; species Candidatus Pampinifervens sericum. Next base: position 4,468 of record JBBKAW010000095.1, on the reverse strand, counting down.
AGGATGACCAACACCTTGGCAAACTTCTTTTGGATGGCTTAAGCCGTGAGGGATATGAGGTTGATTGGGTAAGAGACGGCTATTCCGCAGTAAATCGTATATTGGAAGAGGACTATGACCTTGTGCTTCTTGATATTATGCTTCCTAAGATGGATGGAATAAAGGTCTGTAAGAGGATAAGGGAAGTAAAGGATATACCCATAATTATGCTAACTGCCAAGGGGCAGATTGAGGACAAGGTGGAGGGGCTTTCTGCGGGAGCGGACGACTACATAACAAAACCCTTTTCCTTTAAGGAGCTTTTGGCGAGAATCGGTGCAGTCCTTAGAAGATATAAAAAGGAAGGACCAGACACTTTAAAGGTGGGCGAGTTGGAGCTTAAGTTAAAGTCCTTTGAAGTATACTACAGAGGTAAAAGGATACCCATGACCCAAAGAGAGTTCAAACTCCTAAGACTACTCGCGGAAAGGGTAAACACTGCAGTAAGCAGAGAGGAAATATACTCAAAGGTGTGGGGCTATTCTTATGGAGAAGCTTCAAACGTGGTAGATGTTTACATAAAAAACATAAGGACAAAGTTAGAGGATAAGGAGCACAAGCTAATAAAGACAGTTAGAGGCTATGGGTATATGATGGTAGAAGAGGATGTCGGTAAGGCTTAAGGCTATACTGCTCTTTCTTGGTTTATACTTAGGTAGTGTAGTCTTATTGTCTTTTCTAAGCCTATTGGTAATAAGGTCAACACTTTATAAGTACACGCTTCATTACATGGAGTATCAGGTCAATCCTCTTTTGGACTTTTATAAAAACTATTACAAAAATCCAGACTATTATGCGAAGTTGTTGGCGGAAGACGTAGTTTCAAGAGAAATAGCCAGCATACTTGTAGACGTAGAGGGAAGGGTAGTTAAAATGGAGAGCTTTCTTGATGGAGAAATGCCAGAAGTAAAAGTTCAAGATATACAAAACATGATAAAAGTGCATAAAGGAATAGGTGAAAAATATGCTTTTATGGTAAAAAGGGTGGGAGATTATCATCTTATACTACTTGGAAAACTGGATAGCATAAGGGAGGTGGAAAGACAGATAGTATTCTTCACCACCTTAGTTTTAACTGCCATTTCATTACCTGCTTCTCTTTTTGCCTTTTACTTTATAAACACACTGTTAAGACCCTTAGCTTATCTTACAGAAGTCTCAAAACGTATTTCAAAGGGGGAACTTGATGTGGAAATTAGAAGAAGTAGTAGAAAGGACGAGTTTGGTCTTCTTGAAGAAGCTTACGCAAGTATGGTAGAGAGACTTAAAGGAATAATACTTTGGCAAAGGGAATTTATAAGAAACGTGGCTCATGCACTAAAGACCCCTCTCACTTACATAAAGGGACAAGCGGAACTCTTGCAGAGAAACAAATATACGGAAGAGGAGCTAAAGGAAGTGTATCGTAATATACAGCTTCAGGCAGAAAAAATGGGAAAGTTAATAAATCAGCTTACTACCATAATGAGGCTTGAGTCTCAAGTTCCTTTAAAGGTAGAAGAGGTAAGTCTAAATCAGATCTTTGCAGAGCTTGAAGAGGAGTATGAGTTCATCAGAGGACGCAGGAAATTTGTCATAGAGTATCTTGACGAGGATGTGGTTCTTTACGTGGACAAGGAATACTTTAAGATGGCTCTTAGAAATCTAATAGAAAACGCATACAAATACACAGAAGAAGGACAAGAGATAAGGCTCTATTTTAAAGACCACTGTGTGGTGGTTGAAGATAGAGGTATTGGCATGGAGCATCCGGAAAGGGCAGGAGAGCTCTTCTATAGAGAAGCGGTAGACAAGGAAGGCTCAGGTCTTGGACTTTATATAGTTAAACTCATAGCCCAAAGAAGTGGTATGAGTATGAAAGTGGAAAGCCAAAAGGGGGTTGGCACAAGGGTGAGCCTGTGCTATAATTTTAAATTATGAGAAAATTAACAATTCTTATGGTTCTACTGTTTTTGTTTGCTACATCTTGCAAGAAACAGCATGAGTTTTATGGTCATCTATACGACCAGCCAGCTTACAACTTTGAGCTTATAGACCATGATGGAAAAAGGGTAAAGCTTTCTGACTTTACAAACCAGAAAAAGATAGTGCTTCTATTTTTTGGATACACTCACTGCCCTGATGTCTGCCCTATGGCACTTGAGACCATGGCAAAGGTTATGGAAAGCCTTACGCCGGAAGAGGCAAAAAGAGTCCAAGTGCTTTTCATAAGCGTGGACCCAGAAAGGGACACACCTGAGGTGTTAAAGGGTTATGTTCCTTATTTCAATCCTACTTTCATAGGACTAACAGGGACTGAGAAGGAAATAGAAAAGACCGCAAAGGAATACAAAGCCTACTATAAAAAGGTAGAAGGCGAATCTGCTGGTGGATACCTTATAGACCACACTGCAACCATCTATCTGATCACGCCCGATATGAAAATTAAGCTTCTTTATACACCTGCAAAGCAAGAGCCGGAAAAGATGGCGGAGGATATAAAATTCCTATTGAAGAACTCATAGTAGAACTCTTTTACAGAAACCGCTTTGAACTCTCCAAGGAACAGGTAGAGAAATTCAAGATTTATCTACAAGAACTAAAAAGATGGAACAAGGTGCACAACCTTACCGCTATAGAGGATGAAAGAGAAATAATCCTGAGACATTTTGTGGATTCGCTGACCGTTAGCTTGTGTTTAAGAGAAAAAGCTATACAGATAGATGGTCTTTCTGTGTGTGATGTGGGGAGTGGAGCTGGTTTTCCGGGAGTGCCTCTTAAGATATACTACGGGGATAAGATAGACTTGACTTTGATAGAAGCGGTAGCAAAAAAGTGTTCCTTTTTGGAATATCTCAAGGTAAAACTCGGAATTGAATATAGAGTGCTATGCAAGGAAGCTCAAAAAGTTCAAGAAAACTTTGACCTTGTGGTTTGCAGAGCCCTTGGAAAAACTGAAAAGATACTACCTCTGCTCCAAAGGCTTTCCAATAGATACATAGTGGTTATGAGGGGTGCAGAACCTTTTGAGGGATACGACCACTGCAAGATAGAGCTCACAGACATTAGGAGCTACATCCTTTTTCTTGCAAAAACAAGATAGCCTGTATGGGCGGTCATAGTGTCCTGAGGTCTAAGGCGATCTGGGTTAGGCTTATAGGGTCTGTGAAGTATCTCTAAAACTTCCACATTGCAGAAAAGGTTTTCCATTGACTTAAGGAGGTTGCTTACTTGGTTTGTTGTAGGAAGGATAGTGGCAAAGGGTGCACCATACTTTAAAACTTTCCAAACCTTTTGTATATATAAGGTTGGTTCTTTCACATCTACAAAAACCGCATCAAAGAAGTTATCTTCCAACTCTGCGGACATAAAGTCAAGGTTTTCAAGCTTTACATTCTTGCAAAGACCAAACCTTTCCCAATTCTTTTTTGCAAGCTTATAAAACTCTTCCCTTACTTCATAAGCCCAGACCTCACCTACCAACTGAGAAAAAACCGCAGTGGATGCACCACTTCCTACACCAAACTCAAGAAGCCTTTTATCCTTTGAAAGTCCAAGTTTAAAAGCTATATAGAAGCTGTCCTTTGGGTATACTATCTGAGTTTTTCTCTGAAAGCCGAGCAGGATTATATCTTCAAGAGTAGGTCTGAGGACATAAAAGCCATTAACGGAATATCCTGGCTCTCTTCCCACTATATCTTCAAACCTTATTACCTTCTCCTTGTAGTTTAGGCTAAAATCTTTTGTTAGTGCCTTGAGGTACCTTCTATCTTCGCAAACCAACAATATATAATCTCCTTCTCTAAAATTCATCTTAGCTCCAGTATAGCCCTTCCAAGGTTGTAGGATGCAATAGAGTATTTTAGAGCATATTCGTAGTCTCCAACCCTGTAGTTTTCTCTGGCAACTTGGTAAAAAAGAAGCTGGTATGCGTATATCTGAGGGTATTTCCTTGAGTATTTTGCGGTTTCGTTTAGAAGAAGGGAAGCCCTTCTTAGTCTTTTGCTGGCTACTACTTTGTCCTTTCCAAAGCTTTCTGGAAACTTTATGTTTTCAAGAGCCTGCAGTATGTTGTCTGCAGACCTTCCTGCCTTTTTATCTCCCTTCTCACAGAACACGTTTATGAGCTTTTCCGCCTCTCGCATAAGGTCCTCGTATATCATATCTTCCTTTAAGGCAAGGTATCTCACTTTAAGAAGCGGACAATCTTGTGCATATGCGTGGAATATAAAGAAAAGGATAAGCAACCATATCACAATAGAGTTATTATAATAACGCATATTACGCTTAACGACAAAAAGAAAAGAAAGCTCTCTATGTGATGGCTGGCATAGACACAGCTTCTGGGTAAATGTTTTCAATGACCCTAAGGCAGAAGCTAAGAGGTTTATAGACAGTCTCTTGACAAAAGGTCTATAGGATTAGAATATTTAAGTTTAGGCAAGGGTAT
>JBBKAW010000094.1 GCA_037722135.1 Aquificaceae bacterium | reverse complement strand
ACTACTCTCCCAACATAAGAAAACGAGGAGTAAAAAGGCTATCCCTTCTAAACTCCTCCCTTTCAAAGGGATAATCCACCCTATAGTGCACGCCTCTGCTTTCCCTTCTCCAAAGAGCACAGCTAAGGGTAGCCATAGCGGTTAGGCTTATATCAAAAAGCTGGCGGTTTTCTATGGTGGGTTTCCAGTCTTTCCATGTTTGTAGCCATGTGCTTAGCTTTTCAAGTGCCTGTTTGAGAGAGGTCTCTTCCCTTTCCAGTCCACAGTTTTCCCACATAAGCCTTCTCAGGTCTTCAAAGGTGTAAGGTGGGTCTTTTTGCCCTTCCCTTTGGTTTTTGTAATAGGTCTCCTTTGGCTTTTTCAAAAAGGAAAGGTCATGAAAAATTCTGTAGGCGGTTCTGTATCCAAAAACCAAGCCCTCAAGCAAGGAGTTAGAGGCAAGCCTGTTTGCCCCATGCACGCCCGTGCAGGCACATTCTCCTACCGCATAAAGACCTTCAAAGGTGGTTTTTCCATAGCTGTCTACCTCAATGCCACCTATAAAGTAGTGAGATGCGGGTGTGATGGGTATGGGTTGGGTTTCTGGGTTGTAGCCTGCTTCCCTTAGCATGGAGTATATGGTGGGAAACCTCTTGGAGAGGTCTACTCCTTTGGCTTTTATGGGTCTTAGGTCAAGGAAAACCTCTTGTCCTTGTCTTAGCTTTTTGTATATCGCCCTTGCTACCACATCTCTTGGCTGGAGTTCCTCCACAAACCTCTCACCTTTGGAATCCACCAAAATAGCCCCCTCTCCTCTTACTGCCTCTGAGATGAGTATGCTGGTGTTTTTCACCACTGTGGGATGAAACTGCACAAACTCTGGGTTAATTAGTTTTACGCCCTTCCTTAGTGCTATGCCCAGTGCGTCTCCTCTTACCTTTACTGGGTTAGAGGTATGCAAAAACATGCTCGCAGACCCGCCCGTTGCCAAAAGGATGGCAGGTGTTTTTATAACTCTAAGGCTTTGCCCCTCATGGTAAACAAGCCCTTCTACCCTTTCCTCTCCAAGGATTTCCTCTAACTCTCCCCTTATTACCCTAATGCCTAAGCTTTGAGCCCTCTTCCACAAGGCTTGGTATATGGCTTTGCCCGTATAGTCCTTTACCTTATAGACTCTTGGGAAGGAATGACCTCCCTCTATGGTGGTCTCTTCGTCAAAGACTACGCCCCACCTTTTGAGGTCCGCCATTCTTTGAATGCCTTCGTCCACGAGAATTTTGAGGGTTTCCTCTTTGCATAGCCCCCTTCCTGCCTTTTGAGTATCAAGCATATGAAGGTATGGACTGTCCTTTGGGTCAAGGGCACAGGCTATGCCACCTTGAGAGTAATAGGTGTTTCCTATACCCCTTGTGAGGACAATAGGCTCTATGCCAAGCTCCTTTAAAACTATGGCACTGGTAAGTCCTGCAATGCCACTGCCACATATCACCACCTTAGCTTCTTCTACAGAAAGCCTTGAAGTGTCAAAGTTAAGAAAAAACGCCATGCTTTTTGTATATTTCCACTATAAGGTCCGCAAGCCTGTGTGGGTCGTGCCTTACAAAGTCGTCCTTATCGCCTATTAAGTCCTCTGTATATACTTCTATGCCTTCCTTTGCTATCCTTGCCACATCTGGCACTACGGGTTCTTGCTTTTGTTCCAAATACCTCTTCAAAACAGAACTTGATGGCATTTTTGTGTTTACCACCGCCACATCTATCCTCTCAACACCTGCATACTCTTTAAAGGCTTTTATATGGTCATAGGCACTAAAGCTGTCGGTTTCTCCGGGTTGGGTCATGGCGTTTACCACAAAAACCTTTAGGGCTAAGGAGTGGTTTACCGCTTCCCTTATGTCCTGAATGAGTAGGTTAGGGATTATGCTCGTATATAAGCTCCCAGGACCAAAAACTATCATATCCGCAGACTCTATCTTTGCAATAGCATCTATGGGTGCTCTTGCTTCCCTTGGCTCTATCCATATGTTTTTAATTCTTACGCTGTCGTGCTTTCCATACTCGGTTATGTCCTCTTCACCACAAATAATTTTCCCGTCGCTAAACTCCGCACAAAGCTGGATACTTTCAAGGGTTGCAGGTATTATCTCACCCTTTGTCCTTAATATCTGTGATGCTATGTTTATTGCATTCATAAAGCTACCTGTTATCTCCGTAAGTGCTACAAGGAAAAGGTTTCCAAAGGCATGACCCTCAAGCTCTCCACCTTTGAACCTAAACTGAAAAAGTTTTTGCATTATCTCCTCGCTCTCCGAAAGAGCAACAATGCAGTTTCTTATGTCTCCTGGTGCTGGCATGTTGTATATTTTTCTGAGCCTTCCCGTGCTTCCTCCACTGTCCGCCACCGTGACTATGGCAGAGAGGTCTTCAATCTCTTTTCCCACCTTCTCTTTTAGCCCCCTCAAAAGCGTGGAGAGCCCCGTTCCTCCTCCAATGGCTACAAGCTTCATAATGACCTCCTTGAAATTTTCTTAGCTTTGAGATATTTTAAACCATTATGGTGAAATTAAACCTCAAAGAGATATTTAAAACAAAAAACAGGTTCTCCCAGAGCTACGTTTTCAAGCCAGAAGACCTAAAGCTACCTCCAGACCTTGGTGAGATAAGAGAGCCCGTAAGCGTTTATGTGGAGATAACCAAGGAAAAGGGTGGATATAGGGTAAACATGGAGATTGAAGGCTACGTGGTGCTTGAGTGTAGCAGATGTTTGACCGTGTTCCATAAGGACATAGGCAGGCATGAGTCCATTAGGATAGAGCCATATCCTACTACGACTACGGAAGTGCTATATTTAAAGCCCTCAGAGCTTGATGTGTCCTTCTTTGAGGACGAGGAAGCCTTTGACCTCACAGAGCTTGTAAGAGAGCAGATAATACTTAGCATACCTATGAAGCCCCTTTGCAGTCCTAACTGCAATGTGGGACTCTATGAAGACCTTGAGGAAAGGACCAGCACCCTTGGAGACCTTCTCAAAAAGGTGAATGTGTTATAATTACAATTCCCACTATGACCTTATGGAGGCTATAAGATGGCAGTTCCAAAGAGAAAAACCTCAAGGTGGAGAAGAGACCAAAGGAGAGCCCAAAACTTTTTCGCAAAGCTGAGTTCCTTGTCCCTTGCTACCTGCCCTAACTGTGGCGAGCTTATGATGCCACACAGAGCTTGCCCATACTGTGGATACTACAAGGGTAGGGAAGTTCTCAAGACTTCATGACAAAAATAGCAGTTGACTGTATGGGAGGGGACTACGCCCCCGAGGAGATAGTAAAGGGTTGTATTCTTGCCTACAAGGAGCTTGGTCTTGAGAGCATCCTCGTAGGAGACGAAGAAAAAATAAGACAAATTCTTGAAAGGGAGAAGTTTGACGGTCTTCAGGTAGTTCATGCAGGGGATGTGGTGCAGATGCACGAAACCCCCTCTAATGTCTTGAGAAAGAAAAACTCCTCTCTGTATGTGGCAGGCATGTTGGTGAGGGAAGGCAAGGCGGAGGGTCTTGTCTCTGCGGGAAACACGGGTGCGGTGCTAACGGTTGGCAAGTTTATAATAGGCTCTATTCCTGACCTTGAAAGACCAGCCATAGCGGTCGCCTTGCCTAATCCAAAAGGTAAAACGGTTCTCATTGATGTGGGAGCAAACGTGGACTGTAAACCCTCACACCTGCTCCATTTTGCGGTAATAGGACACACCTATGCGGAGGAGATATTAGGTATAAAAAACCCAAGGGTGGGTATTCTAAGCATAGGAGAGGAGGAGGGTAAAGGCAACGAGCTTGTCAAAGAAACCTATCCCCTCTTAAAAGCCAGCAAACTAAACTTTCTTGGAAACGCCGAGGGAAGAGACATATATGCGGGAACCTTTGATGTGATAGTGTGCGATGGTTTTGTGGGTAATGTAATACTTAAAGCCAGTGAGAGCTTGGGCTTTGCGGTCCTTCAAATGATAAAGGAGGAGGTGCAAAAGAGTTTTTTGGCAAAGCTGGGAGCACTTCTCATGAAGCCTACACTTAACAACTTTAAGAAAAAGGCGGACTTTGCAGAGTATGGGGGTATTCCTCTTCTTGGGGCAAAAAAGCCTGTGATAATAACCCACGGAAGGGCAAACGCAAAGGCTATAAAGAACGCCATAAGGGTTGCCAATGAGTTTTTGACCCATCACTTTAACGAAAAGCTCTCAGAAAACCTAAAAAAGCTCCTTCCACAAGAGGTAAAGGTCTAATGGGCATAACCATAAGGGGTATGGGTTATTATGTGCCTGATAAGGTGCTTACCAACTTTGACCTTGAAAAGATGGTGGACACCTCTGACGATTGGATTACCACAAGAACGGGTATAAAGGAAAGGAGGATAGCAGGTTCGGAAAGTCTTACAGATATGGCTTATAGGGCAAGCCTTGAAGCCTTAGAGTCTGCGCAGATTGACCCTCAAGAGATTGATGCCATAATCTTTGCAACCCTTACTCCAGACCTTGGCTTTCCTGCAAGTGCCTGTCTTCTTCAGGCAAGGCTTGGTGCAAACAGGGCTTACGCCTTTGACATATCCGCAGCCTGCAGTGGCTTTTTGTATGGTCTTGAGATAGCAAGTTCTATGCTATCCTCTGGAAGGGCTAAAAGGGTGCTTTTAGTGGGGGCGGAGAAACTCTCCCAGATAGTGGATTGGACAGACAGGTCTACTTGTGTTCTTTTTGGTGATGGGGCGGGTGCGGTGGTGCTTAGCTCCGAGGGTGAGGGTGAGATTCTCTCCTCTGTGATGCGTTCTGACGGCAACTACTGGGAAATCCTCTATGCGGAAAGGTGTGGATACATAAAGATGAAGGGGAAGGAGCTCTTTAAACTTGCGGTCCGTTCTATGGCGGATGTGTGCGAGGAAGTTTTGCAAAGGGCTGGAGTTTCCACACAGGATATAGACCTTATAGTTCCTCATCAGGCAAACATAAGGATAATGCAGGCTCTTGCGGAAAAACTCAATGTGCCAATGGAAAAGGTCTATTCAAACATTCATAAGTATGGAAACACAAGCGCTGCATCCATTCCTATAGCTCTCTGTGAGGCATACAAAGAAGGTAAGCTAAAAAGAGGGGATTTAGTGCTTTTGACCGCTATGGGTGGCGGGCTTACATGGGGTGCAAGTCTCATAAGGTTTTAGGTTAAACTTTATATGTGCTTTACGACGCTGTAGTTGTGGGTGGTGGTCCTGCTGGGGCTTCCACTGCCTACCATCTTTCAAAATCTGGTCTTAGGGTTCTAATGGTTGAAAAGGAAAAACTTCCAAGGTTTAAACTCTGTGCAGGTTGTCTGTCTGCGAGAACCCTAAGGCTTCTGCCAGAGGGCTACAAAGGGTTGATACTAAACACGATAAGCTCTGGAAAACTTGGCTATAGGGGTCTGCAGGAGTATGAGGTGGAGGCAAACAGAGAGGTTGCTTACATAGTTGATAGGTCTGAGTTTGACCACTTTTTGGTGCAAAAAGCTCTTGAAGTTGGTGCGGAACTCCTTATCGGGGAGTTTATGGGCTTTGAGAAGGAGGGAAACCAATACAAGGTCTATACAAGCAGGGGAAACTTCTACACAGACTATCTAATTGGTGCGGACGGCTTTCATTCTAAAACCGCAAAACTTCTTGGATACAAGAAAAGAAAGTTTTTCAGAAGTCTTGAGCTGTTTACAGAGGGTTATCTAAGGGATAAGGTTTTAATTGAGATAGGATGGGTAAGTAGGGGTTATCTTTGGGTGTTTCCTCATGGTGATGGCATAAGCCTTGGCATTGCAACCACTGGAAGGGAAAACCTGCTTGAGATACTAAGGAACTACGCTCTCAGTAAAAACATAAACTTTAAACATCCAAAGGGTTGGCATATACCCTTTCCAGAAGGGAAAAAGGACATTCAAATAGGCAAAGAGAGAGTTTTGCTCGCAGGAGATTCTGCCAATATGACAGACCCTCTGCTTGGTGAAGGCATATACTACGCCCTTTGGGCAGGCAAAATCCTCGCAAAAGCCATAATACAAAACCCCTCTGAACCAACAAAAGCCTACGAACTAATGCTGAAACCATTGGTAGAAGAGCTCATATACGCAGGAAAGATAGCAAGACTTGCTTATAGGTTTCAAAGCGTTGCCTTCAAAATGGGAAAAGATTACGCATTGAGAAATTTTTATCGTGTGCTCACGGGGGATAAAACTTATAAGGACATATATTGGAAGGGTTGGCTTGAGTTTTTAAAGCACTTGACAAGGGAGAGAATAGCTTGTATACTCAGAAGGCATGAGGGGAGTTGTGGCAGGGTTAATACTGAGTTTTAGTTTTGTGTTTGCAAGTCCAGAAAATATAGTGCTTACCGCCCTCACCTACATGGAAAGACCCTATCAATTCGGTGCTAACGACCTATACAGGATGGATTGCTCTGCCTTTGTGCAAAGGGTTTTTAAGGTTAACGGTATAAGACTTCCAAGAACCACTGCGGAACAATCACGTATAGGCATTGAGGTAGACCCCAGAAATCTGAAGCCCGGAGACCTTCTCTTTTTTACCACCTACAGACCAGGACCATCTCATGTAGGCATATACATAGGCAACGGAAAGTTTGTGCATGCCAGTGAGAAGGCTGGTATAACAATAAACAGGATAGATGAGCCCTATTGGAGCAGAAGGTTTCTCTTTGCAAGAAGGGTGGAACAGCTCAACGCCTTCTATGCGAGGTCCGAAAGACAAGCAAAGCCTCTAAGCCAAAACTCAAAAAGGGATGAGATAGCGGACCTAATCTTTATCCTTGTTAACCGTTAATCGGGAAGACGGCAGTTGTCCTTCAAACACCTCTACTTGAGGTTTTTGTGTTTCTCGGGCTAAAGGTTGGAAAAAAGCCTCATCCTCCCATTATCTCCTTCTCCTTAGCCTCTGCAAGGGAGTTTATCTCCTCTATGTATTTGTCTGTGAGCTTTTGAAGCCTTTCTAAAGCCCTCTTTATCTCATCTTCAGAAACACCCTCAAGGTCTTCAAGCATTTCCTTTGCGTCTCTTCTTATGTTTCTAACCGCCACCCTTGCCTCCTCTGCCATTTTATGGAGCATCCTCACAAGCTCCCTTCTTCTTTCTTCTGTGAGAGGTGGCAAGGTTATTCTTATTACATTACCCTGTGTTTGAGGTGTGAGGTTTAGACTTTCCATTATTGCCTTTTCCACACTTGAGACCGCATTTACATCCCAAAGCTGAATGGTTAGCTGGTTTACATCGCTCACACTAATGCTTCCAAGCTGTTTGAGAGGAATCTTTGAACCGTAATATTCTACCTTTAGCTCTTCAACAAGGGATGTGCTTGCCCTACCCGTCCTAAGCCCAGCTATTTCGTTCTTAAAGTAGTTTACCGCCTTTTTCATATCCTCTTCCGCACTTCTAAAAATATCCTCTATCATGGCTGACCTCCTTCTGTGTATTTTTGTATTCTTCTGTTTGCAAGCTCCACATATTCAGGGTTTATCTCGTAACCAATGTAATATCTATCACACATCAAACTTGCTATCGCGGTTTGACCACTACCCATAAAAGGGTCAAGCACTATATCATGTTTAAAGGTATACAACTGAATTAGCCTATAGGGAAGCTCTATAGGGAAAACTGCTGGATGTCCCACCTTCTTAGCACTTTCGCTTTTCATATACCACACGCTTTTCGTAAAAGTCAAGAACTCCTCTCTGCTTATAGTGCTTTGCCCCGTGCTTTTTCTTTCAAAACTGCCCTTTGAGAAGACAAGAATGTATTCGTGCTCATCCCTTATTACCGGATTCTTTGCACTAAGCCAAGTGCCCCACGCAGTTGATGGTGCACCACCACCAGCTTTTACCCATATTATCTCACCTCTCATTAAAAAACCCAACTCAAGCATGTCCTGAATTATAAAGGCATGAAGTGGAATGTAAGGCTTTCTGCCAAGATTAGCCACATTTATACATGCCCTCCCACCGGGAACAAGAACTCTATATACTTCTTTCCAAACCCTTTTAAGAAATTCTCTGTATTCTGTAAAACTCATATCCATATCGTATTCTTTGCCCACGTTGTATGGAGGTGAAGTTATCATAAGATGAACGCTATTGTCAGGAATTTCTGACATATCTTCTGAGGATTTGCAAAGGATAGTATTTTTGAGGTTGTCAGGAAATGGAATTTCTTTCTGGTCCTTTTGGACCTCCACGGGTATAAATTCAGAATATAGCCTTCTGCGATAAAAATCCGAAGAGTCGTGAGCTATTCTCCCACTGCTTCCAAACCTGCTTGTTTTTGTTCTCATTCTTCTTCCCATAGCTCAATCCACCGCTTGTAAGGATTGTACTTGCTTAGGATACTTTCATCCACCTTCCAGTGTATATCTAACTTATACTCTGTTCTTTTCAGGCATTCCTTTAGTGCTAATGTGCTTATCTCTACACCTCTCGGGTTCGTTCCTTTTCTCGGTAGCTTTAGATAACTTTCCTTACCTAATTCAGTAAAGACTTGCTTTTGTATGTTTAAGGGTATATAGGCAAAAAGACCATGTCTGTTCCAGTTTATTTGAACAAACAACATATCAGAAGCAGGAAAATATGAGCCATAGAACTCTTCCGCCTTTTTCCAATCAACTGTCCATTTTAGTTTGACACCTGATAAACCACTACCTGTCTTAGTTTTTATAGATATAGGGTTGTCATGTCCTACAATCCTTAAATCTACCTCCGCTTTGTTTGCGGTGTCAAGGATCACCTTATCTTCGCCAAACACGTGCATAAAAAAGGAAACTATTACTCTTTCTCTAAAAACTCCTACTTCCATACCTACATGCCCACCTCTTGAGAACTCTAAATCTATTATCTTGAAGATATAAGGTAGCTTTTTTCTGAGCTTTACCCTATATACATCTTCTTGAAATACCTCTTTTACCAAATCTCCCATGCTACCTCACCAAAGACCCAACCCTTTCACCCATTACAGCCCTCAGCAGATTTCCTGGCTTTTTTATGTTAAGCACCAATATGGGTAGCTTGTTTTCCTTACAGAGGGTCATAGCGGTATAGTCCATAACCCTAAGACCTCTATTTATGGCTTCAAGATAGGCTATTTCTTGGATAAACTCTGCGTTGGGGTTTTTAAGTGGGTCATCGGTGTATATGCCGTCCACCTTTGTAGCCTTTATAAGAAGGTCTGCACCTATCTCTATGGCTCTGAGAGCACCCGCAGTGTCTGTGGAGAAAAAGGGATTGCCTGTCCCTGCAGCGAATATTACCACACGACCCTTTTCTAAATGCCTTATAGCCCTCCTTCTTATGTAAGGCTCTGCAATTTGTCTCATTTCAATGGCTGACAAGACCCTCGTGGGAATTTGTGCTATCCTCTCAAGTGCGGATTGCAAGGCAAGGGCGTTTATAACCGTTGCCAACATACCCATATAATCGCCCGTTGCCCTATCTATACCTATCTCAAGCCCCTCTATACCTCTAAAGATATTGCCACCACCTATCACTATTGCAGTTTGGACCCCCACGTCCACAAGACTCTTTATTTCAAGGCTTATGTATTCAAGAAACTTTGGGTCTATGCCAAACTCTTGCTCGCCAGCGAAGGCTTCTCCAGACAGCTTTAAAAGCACCCTCTTATATACAGGTGCTTCATCCATCAGACACCACCTACTTCAAACCTTACAAAACGTCTTATTTCCACACCCGTTTGGCTTTCCTTTATGTATTGTCCCACGGTTTTCTTCTCTTCCTTTATGAAAGCCTGCTCTAAGAGCACCTTCTCTTGATAAAACTTTCTGAGCCTACCTTCCACCACCTTTTCTATAATGTTTTCTGGCTTACCTTCCTGTCTTGCTTGTTCTGTGAGAATTCTCTTTTCTCTTTCAAGGACTGCTGGGTCAACACTTTCTATGCTTACAAACTCAGGCTTCATAGCAGCTATCTGAAGTGCCACATCGTGGACCACTCTGAGTGTATTGTCGTTAAGCTCTGGAGCAAGGTAGTCTATAAGCACGCCTACCTTTCCTATACCGTGCACATAGGTATGTACAAAACCTTCAGTATCGTATCTTACAAACCTTCTTAGCTGTATGTTTTCTCCTATTTGGGCTATAGCGGACTTTATGAGGTCTCCTACGCTTATGCTTGTGTCTTGTGCATAGGCTTGACCTGCGATATCTTCACCGGTGCCTGACCTATCCTTGTTTTCTGGGACGCTTGCTATATGCTTTGCTATGTTTAGGGCAAGCTCCACAAACTTTTCATTTCTTGCCACAAAGTCCGTCTCACAGTTTAGCTCTATTAGCACTCCTGTTTTTCTATCTTCTGACACATAGGCGTAGATTATGCCCTCTTTTGTTTCCCTTCCTGCTTTCTTGTCCGCTTTGGCAAGACCTCTTATTCTGAGTATTTCCTTCGCCTTTTCTATATCACCCCCAGCTTCTTCCAAAGCCTTCTTGCAGTCTAACATACCTGCCCCGGTCATCTCTCTCAGTGTCTTTACCATTTCCGCGCTTATCATACTTATTCCTCCTGTGCGTCTTTGTCAATGTATTCGTACTTCTCGGACATTTCCATTGCCCTCTCAAAGAGCACCTTTTCCTCTTCTTCAACGGTAATGACTCTTCTCCTTGGCACTTCAATCGCCACCTCTCCAAGACTTTCTCTTCTCCGCTTGCCTTCAATGACCGCGTCCGCTATCTTTGAGGTAAGTAGCTTTATAGACTTTATAGCATCGTCGTTTCCTGGCACGGGGTAATCTATCAGGTCTGGGTCGCAGTTAGAGTCCGCAATGGCTACCACTGTTATACCCAGTTTTTTAGCCTCTTGGACCGCTATGGCTTCTCTTACTGTGTCCACAACCCAGATAATGTTGGGTAGCCTTTCCATGTTTACTATACCACCGTAGAGCTTTCTAAGCCTTTCCATTTTTCTCTTTAGTCCTCTTACCTCCTTTTTGGGAAGCACGTCAAAGACACCTTCCGCTTCCATCCTCTCAAGGGTATGGAGCTTGAGGATGCTCTTACGCACAGTCCTAAAGTTGGTAAGAAGTCCTCCAACCCATCTTTCGTTCACATATGGCACACCGGCTCTTTCCGCCTCTTCCTTTATCACATCCTTTGCCTGCTTTTTTGTGCCTACAAAGAGCACTTCCGCACCCTGTGCCACACTGTCCGCTATAAAGTGATAGGCTTGTTCAAGGAATACAACGGTCTTGTTGAGGTCTATGATGTGTATACCATTACGCACGCCGTATAGATAGGGTGCCATCTTAGGGTTCCACCTGCCCTTTGAGTGTCCAAAGTGCACACCTGCTTCCAAAAGGTCTCTCATAGAAACTACAGCCATCTTAACCTCCTTGGGTTTTGCCACCCTTTCCCAAAACCCTTTCGGGTCAACCCAAAGGGGAAAGGTGCGGTCTTATAGAAAAATTATAGCATAAGCTGTTCCCTGCTGAAGCGATAAACTCTCTTGCAAAACTTACAAACTACCTGTGCAGGTCCTTCGCTTAGTATATCTTGGAGCTCCTCCTCCTGCAAGAGCATAAGACTTGCACGAGCTATTTCCTCACTACAGGGACAGTAGTATTCTATTTCCTTAAGACCTATAAGCCTTGGTTCCATACCCTTTAGTATATCAAGAGCTATGTCTTCTGGTCTCTTTTCAAAAAAGGAGAGGTTTCTTAGGTTTTCCTCTATAAGGTCAATGCTCCTTTGAGAAACTCCAGAAAGCACTTGCACAAGATAAGCCTTTGCCTGGACTCCTGCAGGAGTAAACTCCAAATGCATATCCAAATAGGTTTTTGTTTGTTCTGATTGTTCAAAGTAAAAGGAAAGAGCCTCCTTTAGGTTTCTACCAACCACTGGGACTATGCTCGTGTAAGGCACGCCAAGCCTTAGCTCTTTTACTACGGTTAAAACTCCAGAAACCCAACCTTCTTGTGGGTCGCCTTCTATAAAACCTCTCACCCTTCCCTTTCCGTCCGCCTCTGAGACTACAACTCCATAATCTGTTTGCACCTTAAAAAGCACCTTTTGTTCTGTTGCATGTTTCACAAGGGATGTCAAAAGTAAAGCGGACATTATGGCATAGCCCATAAGCTCCGCCCCTTGCCCTTCCAAGTCATGTATTCTCTTGGCAACCGCCACTGCATGGTTTGCCTGCAGGGTATAAACCCTTATAAGCTCATCCTTTGGCACGGAAACCACCATGTAGTCTCTGTCCTGAAAATAGAGCCTCAGGTCTTCTCTGGTCTGTGCGTCAAGGTCTCTATACATGAGTTTAAAATATAAGCCTAAACGTTAAACCTAAAATAGATAATATCGCCATCTTTGACTTCATACTCTTTCCCTTCAAGCCTTACAAGACCAAGCTCTTTAGCCTTAGTCATAGAGCCAACCTTTACATAGTCCTCGTAGTTTATCACCTCCGCAGCGATAAAGCCCCTTTCAAAGTCTGAGTGTATTTTACCCGCAGCTTGTGGTGCTTTTGTGCCTCTTTTTACAGTCCACGCCCTTGTCTCCTTTTCTCCTGCAGTGAAAAAAGTTATAAGCTCAAGGAGTGAGTAAGCAGACCTTATAAGTTTGTTAAGCCCTGGCTCTTCAAGCCCATAAGACCTAAGAAGCTCTTCTTTTTCTTCCTTTTCAAGACCAATAAGCTCCTCTTCAAGTTTTGCACATATCAATACCGCAGGAGAGCCTTCCTCTTGTGCGTATTGAAAGACCCTCTTACTTAGTTGATTGCCCTCTGGCAGGTCTGCCTCGCTCACATTTGCCACATACATAAGAGGCTTGGTGGTGAGGAGAAAAAGATTCCTTTTGGCATACTCAAAGACCTCTGAGCCAAGGTCCTTTATGTGTTTTCTAAGAGGCTCCATATTTTCCAAAACCGCCTTTATGGCTTTTAGCATTTCCAACTCTTCCTTTGCCTTTTTGTCTCCCAGCCTTGCCATCTTTTCCACCTTCTCAAGCCTTTTGTCTACCGTCTCCAAGTCCTTTGCTATAAGCTCAAGGTCTATTATCTGAGCATCCCTTATGGGGTCAACACTGCCTTCCACATGAACCACGTCAGGGTTTTCAAAGCACCTTAACACCATAGCAATTGCATCCACTTCCCTTATATGGGCAAGGAACTGATTTCCAAGACCTTCTCCCTTGCTGGCGTTTCTTACAAGTCCGGCTATATCCACAAACTCTATGAAAGTAGGCGTTATCTTCCTTGACCTTTCAAGCTCTGCAATGTGGTAGAGCCTCTTGTCTGGCACTTCCACCGTGCCCACGTTTGGCTCTATAGTGCAAAAGGGATAGTTTGCAGCGGTCGCCTTTGCGGACTGTATTAGGGCGTTAAACAAGGTAGATTTTCCTACATTAGGCAATCCTACAATTCCTACACTCAGAGCCATAAGCTAATAATTATAAACTCCAAGGCTCACCTTATCAACTCACCCATCTTGAATATAGGCATGTATAGGGCTATGAGTATAGCTCCCACTATACCGCCTATGAAGACTATGAGCATTGGTTCTATTAGCTTTATCATTCCTTCCACAGCCTTATCAAACTCGTCTTCATAGAATCTCGCTATAGTATCTAACATATCATCAAGCCTACCCGTATCCTCACCTACCCTCACCATGGCTATTATAAGTTTTGGGAACATGCCAGTTTTTTCAAGAGCCTTGTGCATAGGCTCACCCTCTATAACACCCTTCTTTGCGGACTCAAGAGCTTCCCTTATTACTACGTTTCCCGTTACCTGACCTGCTATCTCAAAAGCCCTTTCAAGAGCCACACCACTTGAAAAAAGGGTTGCCATAGTTCTGGCAAACTTTGCCATGGTGCTTTTCATCATAAGCTCACCCATCTTTGGAGCTCTTAGCATAAAGGAATGCACAGATTTTCTAAACTGGTAGCTATTGTTGAGTAAAAATCTAAATATGAAAGAAAAAGCTACTATGAAACCAAGTATAAAGATAAGGTTTGACCTAAGGGTGTTAGAGGCGGCGATAAGCATTTGGGTAGGAGCGGGAAGTTCACCACCAAAAGAGGCATAAATCTCTGCAAAGGTGGGCACAAGAAAATAGAGTATACCCGTAACTATGGCGGTGGCTACTATAACCACAAAGGTAGGATAAAAGGCTGCACTCTTTATCTTGCTCTTTATCATTGCCATCTTCTCGTAATAATCCGCAGCCCTTATAAGAGAAACGTCAAGATTACCCGTTTCTTCACCCACTCTAACCAAATTAATTACAAACTCTGGAAAAACTGCAGGAAACTCAGCCATAGAGTTTGATATGGGTTTTCCCTCGCTTACCATCACTGCGACCTTTTTACTGGCTTCTGCAAGTTTTTTGTTGGGTAATTGGTCTCCCAATATGTTAAGAGCATCTACTATGCTAAGTCCTGCGTTTATCATTGTTCCAAGTTGCCTGCAAAATATGGAAAGGTCTCTATCGCTTACCCTACCACCTATTGGAAGTTTAAAGGTTAGTCCTCTCTTGACCTCTTCCTTATCAACTGCTACTACTTCTATGATACTCAAACCCCTCTGTTGTAGGTCCGCTATCAAAGCTTCTTGACTTGGATAATTTACCTCACTCTCCACAAAGTTCCCCGTGTCGTCAAAGGCTCTATACTTAAACCTTGGCATCTCTATAGTCCTCCCTTTAATAGAAATTTATTCCTACCATTGCAGGGTTTAGGAAATGAACCAAACAATCCCTGTAATAAGGATTACCCTTCAAAACTTCCAAGGAAGCACTATTATAGCCTTTTAGTTTCTCAAGGTGTCTTTTTATCAATGCCACAGGAACTTTCTTTTTCGCATTGATAGGTCTTAAACCCAAGATAGACCCCCTCTTTTGCCACAGAGTCTGCATTCAAACCCCTTTATATACATCTTGCCTAAGTAAACAAAAACATAAACTGAACTTCTATATTTGTCAAGAGTTTCCAATACTATGGAAGATTCTTATCCCTGTTTACCAAATCCCTTACAGTCTCCACAGCCTTGTCTATTTCCACATCCCACCTTTCTCCTGTGTGCCTATTTTGGAGTTCCACCTTGCCTTCCTTTACCTTTCTGCCTACCACTATCCTGTATGGAAATCCGCACAAGTCCGCATCCGCAAACTTAAAGCCTGGGCTTTGGTCTCTATCGTCGTATATGGTTTCTATACCATGTTCCTGTGCCAGCATATATAGGTTTTCCGCCACCGCCTTTTGCTCTTGGTCTTCCATGTTTATGCATATTATGTCAAGCTCAAAGGGTGCAACCGACGTGGGCCACTTTATTCCCTTTTCATCGTGATACTGCTCCACGATTGCAGAGATGCACCTTGAAATGCCTATACCGTAGCAACCCATTATGATGGGTTTTTCTTGTCCTGTGGGGTCTGTGTAGTAGGCTCTCATAGGCTCAGAATACCGTGTCCCAAGAAGGAATATATGTCCCAGCTCAAGACCTTTGCTTACCTTAAGGGGAGAGCCACACTTAGGACATGGGTCGCCTTCTTCTACCTGACACACATCCACAAATTCTCCGTATTGGAAGTCTCTCCCTGGGTTGGCGTTTATGTAATGATAATCTGGCTTATTAAAGGCTATTACCACGTTCTTTAGTCCGTAGGTAGAGTTGTCCCAGTAGACCTTTATCTGAGGTGGAAGGTTAAAGGGTCCTATAAAGCCCTTGCTGGTTTTCAAAAGATTTTTGACCTCTTCCTCCTCTGCGAGCCTAAAATTCTCCGTTCCCAAAACAGCCTCCACCTTATTCTCGTCTATGTTCCTGTCTCCCCTTATAAGGAACATAACTGGCTCTTTTCCATTTACCATATAAAGCACCGCCTTTACTATCTTCCTTGCAGGCACTCCGAGGAAAGAGGAGAGCTTTTCAATGGTGTCTGTGTTTGGCGTATGAACTTCCTTTAAAGGTAAAGGCTCTTCTTCCTCCTCTTGAGGCTTGGAAAGTCTTACTATTTCTGCGTTTGCTCCATAGCCACAGCTTTCACAGTAAGCAACCCTTGCCTCTCCGTATGGGGTTAGAGCAACAAACTCATGAGAGCTTATGCCACCTATAGCTCCTACGCTTGCTTCCACGAGCAGTGTCTTTAGCCTGAGTTTTTTAAATATCCTATCGTAGGCAAACTTCATGCTTTCGTAAGACATCATAGCGGAAAACTCATCTGGGTCAAAGGAGTAGGCGTCTTTCATGATAAACTCCCTTCCCCTTATAAGACCAAAGCGAGGTCTTTTTTCATCTCTGAACTTGACCTGTATCTGGTAAAGAACCACAGGAAGTTGTCTGTATGAGTTTACGAAGGACCTAACAAGGTCTGTTATTTCCTCCTCATGGGTTGGTCCAAGGCAGTATTCTCTGCCGTTCCTGTCTTTTAGAGTAAAGAGCTCCCTACCATATAAGTCCCACCTTCCCGTTTCCTTCCAAAGCTCTGCTGGGTTCAATACGGTAAGCAAAACCTCCTGAGCTCCGCTCCTGTCCATTTCCTTGCGAACTATGTTTTCTATCTTTCTTAAAACTCTTACACCGGGTGGAGTAAGCTCATATATGCCTGCAGAAACCTGCTTGATAAAGCCAGCCTTAAGGAGCAGTTTATGCGAGGGTGCTTCCGTATCCGCCGGGTCTTCCTTTGAAGTATACCAAAAATACCTACTCCAACGCATTTTGCTAATTATATCACTTAAGTAGGTCCATAACCTTCTTTATGCTAACCCTCATCCTCTCAAAGGATTCTGCCAGCTTGCCTATCTCGTCATCGGACTTGACTTCTAAGAAATGTAAAGCTCTCTAAGGTTCATCTGCTTGGGTTATTATAATCCTTAGGAGATAGGCATGGTGCTGGGAATTATAGGCTACGGCAATATGGGAGAGAGCTTTGCTAAGGCTCTAAAAGGTCATGTGGAGGTGCTTGTATACGATGTGAGCGAGGAGAAAAGGTCAAAGGCACTTTCTGAAGGTTTTGGGGTTGCTTCTGACCTTGAGTTTCTCCTAAGGAACTCCCACTGGCTTTTGGTGGCGGTAAAGCCAAAGGATGTGGAAAGGCTCTTAGAGAGTCTTAGAGGAAAGCTTGACCGAAAGGTTCTCATAAGTCTTGTGGCTGGGCTTTCTCTTGAGAAAATAAAGGAGCTTTCTGAAACTTCAAGGGTCATAAGGCTTATGCCAAACATAAACGCTCTTGTAGGAAAGGCGGTTATAGCCTTTGTTTGTGGTGAGGCTATAGAAGAAAGTGAAAGGGAAAAGTTCATATCTCTTTTTTCTCACTGTGGAAGTCTTTATGAGCTTGAGGAAAGCCTTTTTGACGCCTTTACCGCTCTTGCAGGTTCTGGTCCTGCCTTTGTCTTTAGCTTTATTCACGCTCTTTCTCTTGCTGGCGTGCTTGAGGGGTTTTCCTATGAGAAGGCAAAGGCTATAGCCATAGACATGGTGCTTGGCTCTTGTGAGCTACTCAAGAAACTTGGTGGAAACCCAGAGGAGTGGATAACAAGGGTTGCCTCTCCCGGTGGGACAACCATAGAGGGCATAAAGGTGCTTGAAGAGAGAGGATTTAAGGGCATAATAATGGAATGCGTGCGAAGGACCTCAGAGAAGGCAAAGAAGCTCTAATATTTTCCTTACAAAAAGGAAGGGCAAGGCTTGCCATAAAAAGGTGGCAAGAGGACAGCGATGTGCTAACTCTTAAACAGGTGCATTCTGCGAGGGTCTATCTGCTCTCAGAGGCAGTTGAAGGTTTGGAAGGAGATGGCATAATAACCCAAACCCCCGGGCTAAAGATAGGTATTAGGACTGCGGACTGCGTGCCTGTTGCCTTTCTTGGAGAAAAAACTGTGGCGGTGGTGCATGCAGGCTGGAGAGGTCTAAGGGAAGGCATAATAGAAAAAACCCTTGAAATACTCTCAAGCCTTGAAAGACTTGAAAACTTCCTCGCCTTTGTGGGACCCTCTGCGAGAGCCTGCTGTTATGAGGTGGGTGAAGAGTTCAAAAATTACTTTGTGAGCCTACACTACAAAAAGGGAAGGCACTACATGGACACCCAGTCAGAGACCATCCTAAGGCTAAAAAAAGGCGGAATAGGACGGATTTTCCAGTATGGCGTATGCACCATATGCCACCATAGCTTACCTTCATACAGAAGAGACAAAACGCAAGAGAGAATTTTAACCCTTGCGGAACTCGTTGCCTAAGAAGAGAAAAGGTTTAGAATATTCTATGGTATGGCTGTGGAAGAAAAGCAAAAGGAATACATTATAAGGAGCTTTTACGATATTCTTCAGGCACTTAGGGAACATCCTGACTGGGCGGAACAACTACTTTCCCTTCTCCTTACAGAAGAGCTTCTAAAACTGCCACAAAAATTTGACAAGTTTGTGGAAGAAGAGTTTAGACCTTTAGCAAAGCGTGTAGAAA
>JBBKAW010000093.1 GCA_037722135.1 Aquificaceae bacterium | reverse complement strand
TGTGGCTCTTTACCTCTTCTGGCAGAAGATTTATACGCATAAGGATATAAGATATGCAACTTCCTTAATGTGAGCTCCGTCAGGATAATCCACCAAGTTAAGGCTTAACTTTTTCTATGGAGGAAACGATGCCGAATAGACTTATAAACTCAAAAAGTCCCTATTTGCAAAAATCTGCCCATCAGCCTGTTGACTGGTATGAGTGGTCAGAGGAAGCCTTCCAAAAGGCTAAGCAAGAAGACAAACCTATTTTGCTCTCCATTGGTGGTGTGTGGTGTCATTGGTGTCATGTGATGGCTCACGAAAGCTTTGAGAACCCAGAGATAGCCAAAATAATAAATGAGAACTTTGTGCCTATTAAGGTGGACAGGGATGAAAGACCAGACATAGACAGAAGATATCAGGAAGTGGTTATAGCCCTTACAAACTCCGGAGGATGGCCCCTCACAGTGTTTCTAACGCCCGATGGGAAAGCCTTTTTTGGAGGCACATACTTCCCACCAGAAGACCGGTGGGGAAGACCAGGCTTTAAGAGTTTACTACTTAGGATAGCCCAGCTTTGGAAGGAAGACAGAGCGCGCATACTCAAGTCCGCAGAGAGCATATACGAAAGCCTTATGAACTACAGCAAGCAAAACTTCAAAGACCCAGTGGACCAAGACCTACTTCAAAAGGGAATATCCACACTACTTGCCAACATAGACTACCAATGGGGAGGTATAGGGTCTGCTCCCAAGTTTCATCATGCAAAAGCCTTTGAACTTCTCCTGTATCACAACTACTTTAATCCATCACCTCTTTTGCAAAAGGCTATAACAGGCTCACTTGACGCCATGGCTAAGGGGGGAATATACGACCATTTACTTGGTGGCTTTTTTAGGTATTCTACCGACGAAAAATGGCACATACCACACTTTGAAAAGATGCTGTATGACAACGCAGAGCTTTTGAGCTTATACTCCATAGCCTACAAGGTCTTTGGAAAGGAGCTTTACAAAAGGATTGCGGAAGGCATAGTAAACTACTATAAGCTCTACGGTTATGACCCGCAAGGAGGCTTTTATGCTTCTCAAGACGCAGACATAGGCGTGCTTGATGAGGGAGGATATTACACCTTTACGCAGAAGGAAATTGAGAGCCTCCTTAGTCCAGAAGAGCTAAGAGTTTTTAGCCTATACTTTGGTCTGGCGGACATGCCTCATGAACCACATAAGAAGGTGCTTTATGTATACATGGAGGAAGATGAGGTCTCAAAGGCAACAGGCTTAAGCCTTCAGGAAGTGAAAAACCTTTTAGAGTCTTCAAAGAGGAAACTCCTACAACACAGAGAAAAAAGGCAGATACCCTACATAGACAAAACCCTCTACACTAACTGGAACGCACTTATGGTGTGTGGACTGTGCGATTATTGGAAGACCTTTGATGACCCATGGGCTTTGGAATCTGCGGAGAAAACGGTAAAGAGGATACTAAACCAGTATTACAAGGATGGTATGCTCTTTCATACAGAGGGTGTGGATGGCTTTTCTGAAGACTACATTTTCTTCTGCAACGCACTTTTATCCCTCTATGAGATAACTCAAGACAAAACCTACTTAGAGGTTGCAGAGCGGATAATGAAAAAAGCCATAGACCTCTTTTGGGATAGGGATGGATGGGGCTTTTATGATACCTCAACAAGCGGAGAGGGGCTCTTAGACATTAGACTTAAAAACCTGCAAGATACACCCACCCAATCGGTAAACGGGTCCGCAGGCTACACACTACTGCTTTTGGGAACACTCACGGGAGATACCACCTTTATAGACTACGGAGAAAAAACCCTGCAGGCTTTTTCAAGGTTTGTAAGGGAAGTGCCTATGGTGTCTCACTCTTACCTTATTAGCCTCTATGCGTATCTAAAGGGTATATACAAGGTGGAGACAAGGGACTACTTTGAGCAAGCTCTGAAGCTCTTTAGACCCTTTAAGTTTGTCCTTAGGTCTGAGGTGGAAGGGTTGATAATATGCGAGGGGCAAACCTGCCAGCGGTTTGACAACCTTAACGAAATCTTAACAGGCAAGGGTTAATATATATTACAAAGGAGGTGAAAGCAATGCTCATAAGCTATGAAACTAACAAAAGCGTCGATGAAGTAAGGCAAGCCATTGAAGAAAAGGCAAAGGAGAAGGGTTTTGGAGTTATGGCGGTTCACGAAGTTTCAAAGGTCTTGGAAAACAAGGGTGTGCCTATAAGCTACAAGTGTGTAATAGTTGAAGTCTGTTCTCCAAAGCATGCCAGCAAAGTGCTCTCCACAGACCCATACATATCCACCGCCATGCCATGCAGGATAGCCATCTTTGAAGAAAATGGAAAAACGGTAATAAGCACCATGGCTCCCACCGAGATGCTCTCCATGTTTGAAAGACCAGAACTGGAAGATATTGCACAAGAGGTAGAAGAGCTCATGGAACAAAT
Organism: Aquificaceae bacterium; assembly: GCA_037722135.1. NCBI lineage: Bacteria > Pseudomonadati > Aquificota > Aquificia > Aquificales > Aquificaceae > Pampinifervens > Candidatus Pampinifervens sericum. The sequence continues at coordinate 16,345 of JBBKAW010000093.1, read as the reverse complement.
AATGGAGGAGTGCCTATGAAGGTGCTTAGTGTAAAGGACAAGAAGGTGGCAAGAAGGTTAACAGACAGACTTCTAAAAAAGGGTCTTGTGGTGGCACAGGTGGAAAAGGAAGAGGACCTAAAAAAGGACTTATCCAAGAAGGCGGACGTGGTTATCTTGCTTTCAGAGGGTGTATCCAAAACTCTTGACTAATTCTGGTCTTTTCTTCCAGTCTGGTTTTACCCTTACAAAAAGCTCAAGGTAGACCTTCCTACCTGTTATAAGCTCCAACTCTTCTCTTGCCATCTTGCCTATGGACTTTAACCTCTGCCCACCTTTTCCTATGATTATAGGCTTGTAGTTTTCCCTATCTACTACAATGTCCGCCTTTATGACAAGGACGCTCGGGTCGTGCTTTCCATCGGAAACTTCCGTTATAAGCACCGCCACGCCTTGAGGGATTTCTTGGTGAACCTTTAACAAGACCTTCTCCCTTATTATCTCTGCAGCCATAAGCCTAAAGGGTAGGTCTGTGACCATCTCCTCAGGAAATAGTGGCTCACCCTCTGGAAGGTATTTTATTATGGTCTTGAGAAGCTCATCTGTGTTATAGCCCTTTAAGGCACTTATGGGTATTATCTCTTTTATTTGCGGATACTCCTTTGAAAGCTCTTCTGCAAGAGGTAAGAGATTTTCTACACCTCCTACCTTGTCCACCTTGTTTATAAGGAGGAAAACAGGTTTGTTTTCCGCATGGGGCTTTACGTATTTTTCAAAGACTTGCCTATCGTCATCTCTAAAGCCATCCTCCGCATCTATCATAAAGAGTATAAGGTCCGCATCCTCTAAGGAAGTGCTTGCGGTCTGCACCATAGCCTCTCCCAGTGCATCCCTTGGTCTGTATATGCCAGGGGTATCTAAAAAGACTATCTGTGCCTGCTCTGGTATGTTTTTCACACCAAGCACCCTCATGCGTGTAGTCCCTGGCTTTGGAGAGATAATGGAAACCTTTGTGCCAAGTATTTGGTTTAAGAGCGTGGATTTGCCCACGTTTGGCTTACCTACAATAGCAACATATCCTACCTTCATAAAAGCTATTATAAGCCAAGTTCTGCAATAATTAAAAGCACTATTCCAAGTAAGATTACCGCAAAAGAAGCACCAGAAACGTAAACCTTTGAAGGAAGCCTTTTAGCTAAAAGTCCACCCGTTAGTGTTCCAAAAACAAGCCCTGCAAGACCCATAGCTATAAACTGCCAGTCAAGAGAAAGTAGGTCAAAGTTTTGATAAAAGCTAAGCCTTATGAGTATATTGGAAGTAAAGTAAAGATTAAGCATAAGCCTTATGGAGTAGGGGTCAAAAAGGTGCTGACTAAGGAAAACGAGGGGTGGCGGTCCTCCCATACCCACAAGCCCTGCAAAAAGACCACCAAGAAAACCCACAGGAAAAGCCATATGTCTGCCAAGCCTGACTTTTAAAAGCCCTCTCTGGACCAGCAGGTTATAAACTCCCAAAGCAAGGATAAAAGCTCCTATGGTGAGTTTTAGGGTCTTTGTGTCTACCCTGTCCAAAAGATATGCACCCAAGAATATTCCTGGCACTGAACCTGCTATTAGAGAAAAGAGTAGCTTTGGCTCTATTTTTCCCTTCCTGTTTTGATACAGAAGGCTGAGAGTTCCAAAGAGGTTGAAAATGGCAGAGGACACAACCACCATCTTGGGGTCATACAACATGGAAAGAATGCCTATTATGAATATCCCAGCTCCAAAGCCTGTTATAGATTGAAAAAACCAAGCAAAGGAAACCACAAAGAAGGTTATCATTTACCAAAAATTGACTTTATAAAGTTTATAAACCCTCCAAACCTTCTCTTGAATTCCATGCGTAGATTTTCTACCCATTCACCTATTCTGCCAGAGGTTTTTGAAAGAAGGGACTTATCCCTTATGTGGTCTGTGTAGAGAAACTCTCTTAGCACTTCGTTGGTCTCCTCAAGAGCCTTTATAAGGCGGTTTAGCTCCTCTTTGTTTTCAAAGTTTGCCTTGTTTATGGCTTGCTCAAGGCTCTTGAGTATACCCTCAAGGGCACTGTCAAAACTCGCATTCCTCGCCTGTATGTCTGTGGGAAACTGGTTTATAAGTTCTACCAGTTTTGACTTTAGCCTAAAGCGGTATTCAGAAAGCAAGGAGGGAAAGGGTTCCTTTGAAGGCAGGTCTTGGAAAAACTCCTCCACTATTAGGACAACCCTTTCCTCTATGCTGTATATCCTATCCATTAGTCCGTCTCCGTGTGGTGTTCCTCACCAGTTGGGGCTTTTTTGCCTTCCTCCAAGTCATAAAAGCGTTCCTCAAGCTTTTTAAGTATTTTAGGCAGTGTGGTGTATTCCATCTCTTCTGAGGGCAGTCTATGAGGCTCAAATATTCCTTGACGCCTGAGGATGTCTGCGATTATCTGGGCTTGCTCTCTTGCCTTGTCAAAGGCTGGGTCATCAAAGAGGTCTCTGGGACCTATAAGTTTGCCGTTGGCTATCTGATATCCTGCGGCGATAACCCTTGGAGGTCCGTCAAACCTTGAGGGAGTGGCATGCCTGAAGGATACGGGCATAAGAGGTCCGTTGTGAGAGCCTCTCATCCAACCCTCCACTATCCAAGGTCTTGCAAAAGGCTCAAGTATTTCACCTATGGCAGGAAAACCGGATTGAGACCTCACTATCATAACAGGGTCATCTTTGCCCACATACTTGCCTGCAATTAAGGAAAGCCTTTGAGTGGATGCGACAGCAGCTATTTCTCCGTCAGAGTTTCTCCAAACGCTTTTTACCGCATAGCGTTCCACAGTTCCGATAAGTGCAAGAAGGTCATACAGCTCCGCTGGTGTAGAGAGCTTTACCGCCTTGCCTGTAAAGGTATCAAGCACCTCAAAGGTAAAACCATCATGCATTTTGGGGTCTATAACAAGACCTGCACAGACCATAGGGTCAGCAAACATCTCATAAAGAGGCAAGTTCCATGCACTGGGTGCAGTCTTGTCCGCAAAGAAGACCACTACAGGTTCAGAGGGTCTTTCTTCAAACTCCATCTCCGCCACACCAGGACCCATACCCTTCACATTGCCAGAAAAGGTATCAGAAAGTAGGTCTTGACCCGCACCGTAGAGCTTGAGCCTTTTGGCTACCTGTGTTCCTTCTTCAAAGGCTTTCCAAGCTATACCATGCACAAGCTCACTATCCACCCCATGCTGGTGGGTCATCACAAGAGCAATATCATCGCCACAAACAAGCACTTGACAGTCAATAAGGTTTCCTTTTTCTACTTCCTTCAATCCTATTTCTTTTACCTTTTCCACCACCTCAGGATGTGCGGAAGAGTGCCCCACATAACCCCCTATGTCTGCCTTTATTACGCTCAAAGTTATTTTCATGACTACCTCCTTTGTGCTTTGCTTTTTATATTATAACATCTCATGAAGCTCTTTATAGTGGAGAGCCCTACAAAGGCAAAAACCATAGCCAAGTATTTAGGGGAAGGTTGGATAGTTAGAGCCACTCTGGGTCATATAAAGGACCTGCCAGAGGACAGGCTTGGTGTAGATGAGGAGACTTTAAAGCCAACCTTTGTATGGGTAAGGGGTAAAAGAGCACTTATGGAGAAGTTAAAGGCTCTGGCTCGCAAGGCAGAGTCCATATACATAGGCACAGACCCAGACAGAGAAGGAGAAGCCATAGCCTACTTTATCTATAAGGAGCTTGAAAGCCTTAAAAAGCCCATAAGTAGAGTAGTTTTCTATGAGGTTACTCCTCAAGGTATAAGGTCCGCCATACAAAAGCCTACCACTATAAACCAAAACCTTGTAAAGGCACAGTTTGCCAGAAGGGTGCTTGACAGGCTCATAGGTTATAAGCTCTCTCCCTATCTGTGGAGAGCCCTCAGCAGAAATACCCTCTCGGTGGGAAGGGTTCAATCTCCTGCCCTAAGGCTTATAGTGGAAAGGGAAAGGGAGATAATGGCTTTTAGAAAAAAGGAATACTACTACATAAAGGTGGTCTTTGAAAAGGATGGTGTGGAGTTTTCCGCCCTTTGGGACTATAGGTTTGAAAAGCCAGAAAATGCCAAGCCCTACCTTGAAAAGTTAAAATCCGCCCTTTTTGAGGTCCTAAGCTATGAAGAGAAAGAAGAAAAACATGAACCTCCAAAGCCCTTTATAACTTCAAGTCTTCAGACAGTAGCCAGTGGGGTTTTAAAGGTTGGTGTGGAGCAAGTGCAAAAGATGGCTCAAAAACTCTACGAAGAGGGTTATATCACCTATCCAAGGACGGACAGCTATAGGATGAACCCACAAAAGGCAGAGGAGTTTATGAAATACATTGAAAAAACTTACGGAAGGGAGTATGTGGGTAGGCTAAGGAAGTTCAAAGAAAAGGAGCTCTCTCAAGGTGCTCATGAATGTATAAGACCCACAGCACTAAAGGTCCCACCTCTTAAGGGAAAGGAGTTAGACCTTTATATGCTTATACTAAAGAGAACCCTTGCAAGCCTTTCAAGCCCTGCGGTCTTTCTCAAAAAGAAGGCGGTCATAGTGCCCATATACGAAAAAAGGAAGGGTGAAGATATGAGGTTTTTAGCTAAAGGTTCAGAGCTTGTCTTTGATGGATATTTGAAAATTTACCCAGAGGAAAAGGAAATCGTGAAACTACCACCTTTGAAAAAGGGAGAGGTTCTAAAGCCCAAAAAGATATTACTTGAAAAGAGACAAACCCAGCCACCACCAAGATACACAGAGGGTTCTTTGGTCAAAAAACTTGAGGAGCTTGGCATAGGTAGACCTTCCACCTATGCGGTTATAGTAAAAACCCTAAAAGAGCGAGGCTATGTGGTAGAGGAGAAGGGACACTTAAAGCCTACAGAAATAGCCTTTGAGGTGGTGGACTTTTTGCAGGAAAACTTCCCAAAGGTAATAGACTATGCCTTTACAAGCCAGATGGAGGGGGGTCTTGACAAGGTGGAAGAGGGTAAAAGGGACTGGCGTGAGGTGGTAAGAGAGTTTTTCTCACAGGTCAAATCGGAGCTATAATTTATAGTTTCAAATGGATACCATTCTTGATAAGTTCAAGGGCGTTATTCTTGGCGGTGCTATAGGTGATGCCATTGGCAAAAGTCTTGAGGATGTGCCTTTGGCAGATGTGCTTGAGTTTTATGGTGGCAAGGTAAAAGGCTTTGTAGAGCCACATCCTCTTAGTCCTTCCGTGGGTCTTGAGCCAGAAAAAACTTCTGATGAGACCACCATAAGTGTGCTACTGGCTCAAAGTATAGTGGAGAAAAAATTCTTAGACCCTTACCACTTTTTTGAAAAGCTCAGAGAGTGGGCGAGTAAAGAAGAAAGCCACAGATATCCAGACCCTGCATTGATTACCGCCATAGACCTTATATCCTCTGGAGTGGGTCTTGAGGATGCGGGGCTTGTATCTTCCTCTGTGGAGGGAGTGCTCAGATGCGTAATAACTGGGCTTTTCCACTACTACAATCCATATATTGCTGTTGAGGCTGGCAGGCTTGTAAGCCTAATTACGCACAGAAGCAAGGAGATATACGATGCCAGTGCCCTGGTTTCTGCCCTTGTTAGCTATCTTGTGCTTGAGAGCTTTGACCTAAGAAACCCAGTGGAGAGGTTTGCACTCCTTGAAAGCCTTAAAAACTTTCTCAAATATAACAAAAGCAAAAGATACCTTGACAGCGTGAAAAAACTCTTAGAAGAAGAAGCTAACACAGAAAAAGCCATAGAGCTTATAGGAAACTCCACCTATGTTTTTGAAGCCTTGCCTCTTGCACTTTTTATCTTCCTCAGGCATGTGGATGAGCCTTTGCAAGCTTTTTGGGAAGGAGTAAACGCCTGCGGTATGGTGGGAGGAGACACGGACGCCATAGGATACCTTGTGGGGTCTTTTGTGGGTGCATACGCTGGAGTGTGGGTCTTTCCTTTGGAACTTCTTGAAAATTTGGAAAACTACGAGTATTATATTCTTTTGGCAGAAAAGCTTTATGATACTACCATGGAATTTCTTGAAAGGAGGAGATGAGATATGGCTTACAAGCTTCAAGAAGCTTTTTTAAACACTGCAAGGAAAAGAAGGGTAAAGGTTACCATCTATCTTCTTAACGGCGTAAGGCTTCAGGGAAGGATAAGGTCTTTTGACCTCTATACCATTCTTATAGAGGATGGGCGTCAGCAAACCCTTGTTTACAAGCATGCCATAACCACCATAATACCTGCAGAGAGGATGGAAATAGAGTTTGAAGAGGAAGGAGTGCCAGGGGCTGTATAGCCCCCTGTTTTTTAAAACATACCCGGAGGCTTGCCCTTAGAAACCACAAGCCTTTCTACTGGTTGACCACCCTTTAGATGGCTTTGGACTATCTCATCCACATCTGAGGGTTTTACATTTCCATACCATACACCATCAGGGTAGACCACAACCGTAGGTCCAAGACCGCAAGGTCCAAGACAGCCCGTAGGCGTGACCGCAGTGCTCATAAAAAGCTCTGGGTCCATTTGCAGTTTTTCCATGAGCTTCATGTATATGTCCCTTCCGCCCTTCTCCGCACAGGAGCCCATAGGATGACCCGGTGGTCTTTGGTTCACACAGACAAAAACGTGCCTAAACTCCATTGGATACCTCCTTGAAAGGTTTTGAAAGAATTCTACCAGAGAGTTTGGAAATTTTGTATGAGACTAATCACTTTTTAAGGAGGGGAAGAAGAGCCTCCACAGAGGAGTTTAGAACTTCCAGTTAAGACCTATAGATATGGCGTTTTGGGCGTTCTGGGCTTCCACGAGGAAAGCTCCTGAAGGGTCTGTTGCCTTTACCTTCTTGTTGAAGGCATGCTTGTATGCAAGGTCTATCCCAAAGGTCTTTGTAAACTCATATCCAAGACCGAGGGTTATATGATGTTCTGTAATGGCTGGAAAGCCTACGAGGTTAAAGTAGGCTATTTGAAGGTCGCTAAAGGGTGCAGAGAAGTTGGGTATCCTGTTAGCGTTCATAGGATTCTTAGCTCCGCCTCTTATGGGAGATTTTCCATAGTTATAACCTGCTCTCAAAGCCAGCTTTTCTGTAGGCTTATACTCACCACCAAGGGCTATAACCCACTGGTCTTTCCATTGGAAGTGTTTGTATCCCTTTGCGTTCTTCCAGTTTATCCACCTTATGTCCATGCCTACCTTAAGGTTATTCATAGGCTTTACACCTATACCAAAGGCAAGCTCTTGAGGTTGAGTGAGTTTTAGGTCTTCAAAAATGAAATCACCGTCGCTGTCAAAAACTCTCTTGTAGGTCATGGAAACAGGGCTCTGATAAGTTATACCTGCATAGACAAAGTCTCCCATGTTATAGGCTAAGCCAAGCTGAAAGCCCATGCCATAGGTCTGAGATTGACCACCTCCGGCGTTCCAACAGGTGGTGCCTGTTAAGTCACACATGATTGCTCCCATATCCAGTGAACCATAAGCCAAGTGAAGGGTACCTGAAACATATACAGCATCATTTACCTTATAGGAAAGGGCTGGGATAACCCTCATAAACTGAAAGTTCGTATGCATATTGGAGAGCATTGGGTCCTTGTTTCTGTAGTCCACACCCATACCTGAGACACCAAAAGCACCTATACCAAAGGTAAGTTTATCGTTAATCTGATGCACTATACCCACCTCTGGAACAACAAACATGTCCGCTTTGGACCTTTGAGAACCAGAGTCTCCCATGGGATTTTGAACTCTTGCCTTAACCTCAGGCATAAAGAGTATTCCACCAAAGCTTAGGTTAAAACCCTTATACTGGCTTATCCAAGCAGGGTTTCTAAAGATAGAGTCCGTTGGTCCAACTGGCATACCCACACCTATACCACCCATACCCCTTGAGGCTGGAGATACACCTATGAGGTTATCCCCGTTTGTGGCAAAAGAAAGACCTGCAATTCCTAACAAGGCAGTTAAAGCGATAGCCTTTTTCATAGCCTTTACCTCCCTTCAAAGGTTTTCTCTCACATTTTATTCCTCATAACAGTAAACTTGCAATTCAAAGGATTTATAAGGTTTTAAGCCTGTGTTATATAAGAATTTCAGTATATTCCTATAAGTTTTCAATCAAGACAGCCCTATTTTGCAAACACTCTATAAGTTTTTCTATGCCTTCTCTCCTTACAAAATACACCCTTCCACCCAAAGGAACACCATATTCCTTCATAGGTTTTATTCTCACATATCCCAAGTTTTTACCTGCAACATAGCCTGTTATGTAATCTGGGTCATCGCTCCAACACAGTTCCGCTATAACTCCGCAATGTATATTCTTTGTGGCGAGGGCAAGGGCATCAAGAAGTCTTTCAAGGTATGGCTTTTTTAATCCTCTTTCTCTCAAGACCCTCTTGACCTCTTGCCTGTCCTTCCAGTCCACCCTTACGGTTCTTATACCTCTTTCCTTGTCTGGCTCAAGCCGTTCACCTGTTTGAATATCCATTAGCACCGCACCTCTCATATTGCCACCCTTTGGGTTTGCTCCCCTCTTTAGGGTATTGAGTGCCTTCAGGGCTATCTCCTCTGGAATGCCTTCCTTTAATAGGCTTTTTATAGCAAAGTTATGGGCTTCTTCTACGCTCTTAAAGTCGTGGCTGTATATGGTAAGTGCCTTTGGAATTGTGGTTATCTCTTCCACCCTCTCAAGGGTTATAACCATCTTGTCATAAGCCTTGGGTCTTTTGATAAGTTCCTTTATAGTCTTTTGAAGGGCGTCAGGTTTTATAAGCCTTTCCGCACCAGATACGTGCTGTCCCTTTAACTCCGCTCTCATACGAAGGCTAAGCATAGCTTCTCCAAAACCTAAAGCCTCTTTTTAGAATTGTAAGCAAGTTTCTACCAGAAAGCAAAAGCTCTGGCTTTTTTGAAAGTGCAGAAAGCACCAACTTCCAGCCTTCTTTGAGGTTTCCAAACCTCATACACACATCTCCCACATGAAAAAGAAAATATGGCAAGTATTCCTCTGGAATTTTATCCCTGTAAAAGCTGTAGACCGCCATAGTGCCTTCATAAAGCCTGATGCTTTTGCTACTTCTTTTTCCATGCTCTCTTATCTTTACCGTGTTAGTATCGCAAATTTCTACCTTTAGACCTTTAAGCACCGCCCTAAGGAAGATTTCCCAGTCCTCTCTAAGCATAAATTGGTCTTTGTATCCTAAAAAGCTCTCTTTTCTGAAGGCGGTAGCGGATGGATAGCCTACCATTCCAGAAAACACCAAAATTTTGTAGTCCTTTGGTATCTTTTTTCTTGAAACTCTCAGAATTTTATCCTCCGAGTTTACAAGGGTTCTCGGAAAACTATAAACCATATCCGCAACCTTTAAAGCGTCCCTTAGTTTCTCCACATGGTTTTTTTCCCAGAGGTCATCATGGTCAAGGAAAAAGATATATTCACCCCTTGCCAAGCTAACTCCAAGGTTTCTTGAGTAGCACCTTTCCATGTTCTTTGGGTTGCGATGGTAATGCACCCAGCGAGAAAATTCACTCTTTACTACCTGCTCTGTTCTATCCGTTGACGCATCGTCTATAACTATTATTTCGTCAACCTTTAGGCTCTGCTCCAGCACTGACTGTATGGCTTGTGCTATGTATTGCTCTCCGTTATAGACGGGTATGACCACGCTTACCATAACTTGGAAACCTTTTCCTTTAACTCAAGCTCGTAGAGAAACTTATACTTAAGGAAGGTATAAAAGAAAGCGGAAAGGGCAACCATAAAGCCTCTTAGACCATCAAGAAAACCCAATTGGACAAAATATACCTTAATAAAATGCCAAAGAGGATTGAATATTAGCTTATATAACCTGAACCTCTTGCCTTCACTTTTCATAATTTCCGCCATTGTGTATGCATAGTGCACCGTTTTTAAATACTGGTCTTTTAGACTTTTGTATGAATAATGATAGAGGTCTCCCTTTAACCTTCCTACACTACCGCTAAATATAGCCCTTTCGTGGAGTAATCCTTCAAACCTTACCTTTCCCTTACGAAAAAGCCTAATCCTCCACTCGGGATACCATGCGTGTTTTAAAAAATCTCCCAAGTAATAAGTCCGTCTGCTAACCATATAAATATCATGCTTTGGGTTTTTGATTACCTGTCCTATGCTTTCCCTTAGCTCTTTGGAAACTTCCTCATCCGCATCCAGCACAAACACCCAATCTCCGGAGCATAGACCTATGCCGTAGTTTAGTTGGTCTGGGTATCCTTTCCATTCTCTAAAAAAAACCTTTGCCCCCAGCTCTTTGGCAATTTCCACAGTTCTATCCGTTGAGCCAGAGTCTACCACAATAACCTCATCCGCAAGCCCCTGCACGCTTTTTATGGCTCTTTCTATGTTTTTCTCCTCGTTTTTTGTGCAGATTAGGACAGATAACATTTTAGGCTTATAATTATAAACTATGGGAAAATTAAGGGTTCAAGATGTGGCAAAGGAGCTTGGTGTTTCAGTTAAAGAGGTAAGAGAAGTCCTAAAAGAGTGGGGTATAGATAAGGGAAACTTCGCCTACCTTGACGAGGAAGAGCTTCAGATAGTTTACGACCATTTTTCTGTTCCTAAGGAGAAACCAGTGGGAAATGGAGGTAAAGTGGTAGAAAAGGAAGAAGCTGTTGTAGCCTCTGAATCAATCAAAGAAGAGAAGCAAAAAGAGGAAAAAGCTGAGCCAAAAGGGGAGGAGAAAAGATACAAAGATAGAGGGCAGAGGGACAGAAGACCACATGAAAAAGCAAAACTGTCAACAAGAGAAGCATCACCTCCAAAGCGAGAAAAGCTGGAGGATAGGGAAAAACCAAAAAGGACAGAAGAAAGGAAACATTTTCCAGCAAGGGTTCCAGCACCACCACCCATGCCTTCAATACGTGAGCAAAGAATAGAGGAAAGGTCCCAAAAAACACAACCTAAGGAAAAGCTCAACAAAGACGAAGAACAAATGCTTAAAAAACTTCAACAGCCAGTGAAGAAGGAAAGGAAGGAAGAAAAAGAAGAGGAAATTAAGATAGTTCAAATTCCTGAAGTGGTTACAGTAAGAGAGCTTGCTGAACTTCTGAAAACTCCTCCAAACCAGATAATGGCTGAGCTTCTCAAAAGGGGAGTATTAGCCACGATAAACCAAACTGTTCCTTCAGAGGTGGCTCTTCAGGTGGCGGAAGCCCTTGGATTCCTTGCGGAGATAAAATCGGAGGAAATAAAGGAAGAAGAGGAGATAGAAGTTTCTGAAGAAGGTGGAGAACCAAGACCTCCAGTAGTGGTGGTTATGGGACACGTAGACCATGGAAAGACTACGCTTTTAGACACAATAAGAAAGACAAGGGTTGCGGAGAGAGAAAAGGGTGGAATAACCCAGCATATTGGTGCCTCGGTGGTAGAAATGCCAGATGGAAGAAAGATAACCTTCTTGGATACACCGGGTCATGAAGCTTTTACTTCTTTAAGGGCAAGGGGAGCTCAGGTTACGGACATAGCGGTTTTGGTGGTTGCTGCGGACGATGGTGTCATGCCACAAACTGTGGAAGCCATAAACCACGCCAAAGCCTTTAACGTGCCTATAATCGTAGCGGTCAATAAAATAGACAAACCCGAGGCTGACCCTCAAAGGGTAAGGAGAGAACTTGCTGAGCTTGGACTAATACCAGAAGAGTGGGGCGGTGATACGGTGTTTGTAGATGTTTCTGCAAAGACGGGGCAGAATGTAGATACCTTGCTTGAATACATACTTTTGGTGGCGGAACTGCTTGAGTTAAAAGCCAATCCTAATAAGCCAGCAAGGGGAACTATAATAGAGTCCAAGCTTGACAAACAAAGGGGTGTGGTAGCAACGGTCTTGGTGCAAGAGGGCACTCTCAGGGTTGGGGATATCTTTGTGGCTGGGACTACCTATGGACGCGTAAGGGCTATGTTTGACGACAAGGGTAGAAGGGTCAAAGAGGCAGGACCATCTATGCCCGTCGAGGTGTTGGGTTTTGAAGAGCTTCCCATGGCAGGTGACCAGCTCAAAGTGGTAGAAGACGAAAGGAAAGCAAAGCAGATAGCGGAACAAAGAAGGATTAGAAAGGAACAGATGGAAAAGGTTGCAAAGGGTCTTATGCTTGAGGATGTTTTTAAGAAGATACAAGGGGGAGAACTAACAGAGTTAAAGCTCATAGTAAAAGCGGACACTATTGGTTCTCTGGAGGCTCTTAAAAAGTCATTAACTGAACTTTCCACTCCTGAAGTTGCGGTTAAGATAATACATGGGGGAGTAGGTGGCATAACAGAAAACGATGTGATGCTTGCAAAAGCAAGTGGTGCAATTATAATAGGATTCAATACACGTCCAGATTTGAAGGCAAAGGAAACCGCAGAATCCGAGAAAGTGGAAATAAGGCTCTACGGAATAATATACGAGGTTATAGAGGACGTAAAGAAGGCTCTCAAAGGTATGCTAAAACCCGTAGAAAGGGAAGTGGTCCATGGCACTGCGGAGGTAAGAGCAACCTTCAAGATAAAGGGTGTGGGCACTGTTGCTGGATGCTATGTGCTTGATGGAAAGATAATTAGAAACGCAAGGGCAAGGCTTGTGAGAAACGGTGTTGTGGTCTTTGACGGCAAGATAGAGAGCCTAAAAAGATACAAGGAAGATGTGCAAGAGGTGGCTAAGGGCTTTGAATGTGGAATAAAGCTAAAGGACTACAATGATGTGAAGGTAGGTGATATCATAGAATGCTACGAAGTGAAGTTAGAAAAGCCTCAATAAGCGTCAATGAGATATACCCAAGCATACAAGGAGAAGGGCTTTTGGTGGGAACACCAAGCCTTTTCATCAGACTGCAGGGTTGTAATCTTAGATGTCCATGGTGCGACCAGCCATCTGCCTTAGCCTTTAGAGAAACCTCTATAGATTTAAAGGACCTCATGAAGGAAGTTGAAAAGTATCCACACAAGCATGTAGTTATAACTGGTGGAGAGCCCTTTACAGAAGAGTCCTTACCTTTGCTCGTGGAAGAGCTAATAAGAAGAGATAAGTCCATTCAGATAGAGACAAACTGCACTTTGTGGCAGGATGCCATGGAAGAGCTTGCTTCACAAATTCATATAACCTGCTCTCCAAAGGCTGTTGCAGGCTGGTTTGTGCATCCAAAGATAAGACAATATGCAAAGGAGCTTAAGTTTGTGGTAGACCAAGAGCTAAGCCTTGATGTGCTTCTTAATTTTTCTGATTTTCTCCAAAGGGAAGTGGTAGTGCTACAGCCAGAGGGTAATAAAAAGGTCTTTCTGCAAAAAGCCCTTGAGATACAATTAAGACTCTTGGAGATGGGTTATCAAGTTAGGGTAATCCCGCAGGTGCATAAGTTTCTTGGACTGAAGTGAGCTTCTGAGTGGTGGGGAAGAAGTATTCTACAATTGCAAGATACAGAGCTCTTGCAAAGCTGTCCTGAAAGCTTCTGTCAGACATCATAAGAGCTTCCTGCGGGTTTGTCATAAATCCTACCTCTACAAGGACAGAAGGTATGCCGGGGGTTTTAAGCACAGCAAAGCCCGCCCTCTGTATACCTCTGAAGTGCACATCCCTGCCAAGCTCCCTCTTTATCACCTCGGCAACTTTATTGCCAAAAACTACGCTTTCATTCAGTGTCACATCCATAGCAAGGTCCGCCAGCACTGCCCTTACAGATGCGGGTATGTCGTCCTCTCCGAAAACAAGTCTTGCGTAATTTTGATTGTTAACTATCTGTTGACGGCGTCTTTGTGCCGCTTCTGAAGATATGGCAAAGATGGTTGTTCCTCTTGCCTCTGGAGATCTCTGAGGATGTGCATCCGCATGTATGCTTATAAAGAGGTCTGCCCTGTTTCTTAAGGCTATGTTTGCCCTTTCCTGAAGAGGCACAAAGGTATCATCCCTGCGTGTCATTATAACCCTAAACCTTCCATCTTTTTCAAGGTAATCCGCAAGCCTTTTGGCAATAGCAAGCACCACATCCTTCTCTTTTATGCCCATAAATCCCACAGCTCCCGGGTCATGTCCTCCGTGTCCTGGGTCTATCACTACAACCCTTCTTTGGGTTATCACTTGTCCCCTTCTCACTTCATTGACCACTCTTTCACCAGAAGAGGCTGTGGGCGTATGACGCAGTATTTTTATAAAGGCAGGGTCTATAATTTCTATAAGTTCGTCCTCTTGCTCTGCCTTTGCAACCACCCTTCTTGTAGACGTGCCTGTGGTGTATATATCTATAACTATCCTGAAAGGGTCTTGCAGAGAGAAGGCTTTTATATATTGAAAGTTTCTTTCAAAAACCACCCTCGTCCCCCATGGATGCTTGCCAACTCTGCCTTGCAAGTTTACAGGAAGGTTTATGTTGATATCTTCCATAATATCCACCACGACCCTTTTGGGGTTTTCAAGAGTAAAGACTCTGTAGTCTGTGCCTTTTTCTAACTGAAGAACTATACGCTCCTTGTTTGGATACTTTCCTACCCTTACGATAGCCTTTTGGGAAAAGGCAAAACCAAAAAACACACTAAAAATTACCAAAATCTTCAGGAACATAGACTTCCTCCTCCACTTCGGAATACCTTGTAGCCCATGCAGGTTTTGGAAATCTCACTACCATAGGGCTTGGTATATCAGGCTGGTAAAGTATCATGGTACCCTTTTTTAACATTATAGCCCTTTGGCGAAAGTTTCCCGTAAGATATTCGTATTCCTTACCAAGCACCTCACTGGAGTCCATCCTCCCCAACACCTTTAAGGCAGAATTTGCCACCACCCTCTTTTCCACCTCACTGGCGGTTTGCTGAGCACCTATGAGTATTACTCCAAGACTTCTACCTCTTTCTGCTATATCCAGCACCACATCTTTTATAGGACTCCACCCCTCCTTTGGTGCATACTTGTTAAGCTCATCAAGGACAACAAAAACCTTAGGATAGGGTTTGCCTATGTTCTCTTTCTCCCTAAAGACTTTTTTGAGTATTGACCCTACTACGAACATTTTTCCTATACTATGTAAACCGCTTATGTCTATAACGGATAGACGGTTCTCTTCCCATTTTGGTGGGTTTGATTCGTTCTTTATTAACCTCTTTACGTGCATACATGCCCTGCTAAACCTTCTAAAAAAGGCATAGGCGGTTTGAATCTGAGCATCTCCAAACCAGCTTTTGTAAAGTTCTGAGCTTTTGTTTCGCTCCTTATCCCTAATAGCTTCCTCAAGCCTTTTCTCAAGGTCTTCTAAACTTTCTATGTCCGTTGAAAAATCGTCCAAAAGGCGACCCTCTGGACTATTCTGTGCAAGGAGATAAAGCTTGTTAGCAATCCTGTCTATCACATAGTGTATGTTGGAAACACCTTCCTCACCCTCAGTAAACATAAATTTTATTAGTCCATCTTCTGCAAACTCTCTCATGCTCCAATAGAAGGGTATAACCGCTTCTTTGTCCAGCCTCTCACAATCGGGAGTTTTGGGATCACTACAGGAGGGTGGCACATAAAACCTTACATTCTTAAAGGGCTCTGCTCTAAGACCCATAACCTCATAGAGCCTTCTACTTTCCTCATCAAAGGTTTTGTTTTTCTTATCAAGCCACAGAAGGTCTTTACCTTTGACGTTAAAGATTATTCCATGCACCCTATCCCTATCGCTTGCCTTTTCAAGAATGGAATAGAGGAGAAAAAGGGCATAAGAGGTCTTCGTGGCTATGCCAGACATACCAGAGATGCTTACATGAGCTCCTTCCACACCGTTTATAAAGTCGTAGTTTATATAGACCACGTTTCCATTTCTGTCTACGCCCGCAGGGATTTTTTCCTTCATTTGGTCGTAGTATAAAGCTCTCTCAAACTCTTTACCCTTTGCCATATAAACCGCATCACCTGGAGAAGGTGGAGCATAAACTTCTGGTTCTATTCTTGTCACGATAACCTTTGCCACATAAGCTATGTTTACGGGTATAACCCCTTTGCTTACCAGATGAGCATCGTAGACGAGCTCCGCCCCTTCAAGGAATTTTTGAACCTCATTAACTACTCCATAGTATTTAACCCTTTTACCCCCAACCTCACTTTCCACATATAGCACATCGTCTAACTGAACTACCTGTCCCTCCTCCACACCAATCCAAAACTCAAGAGGACTAATAGGCTTTGTGCCAAGAACTATTCCTATTCTCATGTGTAAAAATATAACACTTTTACAAGCGGGCGATGGGATTTGAACCCACGACCTTCTGCTTGGGAAGCAGACGCTCTACCCCTGAGCTACGCCCGCTTAGATATATATTATATTCCTATGGAGTTTCCAAAGCTAAGACCAAGGAGATTAA
>JBBKAW010000092.1 GCA_037722135.1 Aquificaceae bacterium | reverse complement strand
TATCAATCACCATCTAACAGCTCACTATCTTACAGTTAATCATCAAAAAAGTCATTGTTGTTTGTTGTACTTAGGAGTGTGTCTTTGTATAAGCTCTTTTTCTCTTCTCATCCGCTCATTGTCATCGTGTATAACTTCATACTTAAATCTTAGGCTTTTGGTATATTGCGTAATTTCTTCTTTTGTCAACCCCTCGTCTTTATACAAAGTTTTTCTAAAGCTACTTGCATTGATGTTACCTCTCGTATGTTCTTGATACCTTCTCTTCAGATTGCCAGTTTGCCCTACATATACAACATTCCCGTCTTCGTCTATAAACATGTATACACCAGGTTTCTTAGGTATCATGTGTACACCTCCTTCTCCTATTTTATCGTAATATTTAAGCAAACTCTCCTAATTTGTCAATAGTCTTTTCAACAGACCATCCTACCCCTTCCCCTTCTTACCAAGTATCTTGTGGACCTTTCATCTATGCCATATAAAGATAGACCCCTAAATTTTCCTCCCATACAGCTCACACATTAAACCGACCCACTCCCAAAGCTCTCTATCTGGCATTTCCCTTAACTTCCACTCCCAGTTGCCTTCTGGCTTGGCAGGAGTGTTCATCCTTGCCTCTTGTCCGAGCTCAAGTAGGTCTTGCATAGCAATTACGCAATACTTTGCCACAGACATGTAAGCAAGTCTAACAAGTGCATGGCTTATGCTCTCAGGTGTGTATCCAAGATAGTCTAAAACCCTTGCCCTCTGCCACTCGTTTAATTCTTCAAAGAACCACCCTCTTATAGGCATGTTGTCATGGGTGGTGGTGTAGACCACAGAGTTATAGGTGTGGTTGTGAGGTAGGTGGTCTGAGTTTTTGTCAAAAAAGGCAAAGACTAAGACTTTCATTCCCGGCAGTCCAAAGTGGTCTCTTAGGCTATGAACCTCTTGGTCTATTGTGCCAAGGTCTTCTGCTATAAAAGGCATGTGTGGAAACTCTTTTCTTATAGTTTCAAAAAGACTATAGCCCTCTGCTTTTTCCCACCAGCCTTTTTCTGCGGTCTTTTCTCCATAGGGAACTTGATAAAAGGCACAAAAGCCTCTAAAGTGGTCAAGCCTTACAAGGTCAAAAAGCTCAAGGGCATGCCTTATTCTCAAAAGCCACCAGTCAAAACCCCTTTCCTTTAGCCTGTCCCATCTGTATACGGGGTTTCCCCAAAGCTGTCCCGTTTTTGAAAAGTAGTCGGGTGGCACGCCAGCCACCACCTCTGGAAGTCCATCCTCTCTTAGCTTGAATATCTCTCTGTTTGCCCAAACATCCACACTGTCTGGTGCAGGGTATATGGGTAGGTCTCCCACAAGGCTCACACCCTTTGAGTTGGCGTAGGTTCTTAAAGCCTTCCATTGCTTGAAGAAAAGAAACTGGACTACCTTTTCTCTTAGAACTTCCCTCTCTGAAAGCTCTGGCAACTGTTTCCATTCCCACCAAGGCTTTTTAAGTTTTTTCTTTATTAGGTTAAATCTAACATAGTCCTCAAGCCAGTATGCCTGCTCTTGGCAAAAGAGGTAAAACTCTTGGCTCTCCTTGAAGTTTTCCAAAGCCTTTTCCAGCATATGTGCCTTTAAGGCGTAAACCCTCTTGTAGTCTACCCTATCGGAGGGCTCTACCCTTAAGCTCTCAAGGGTCTGTCTGTCTAATAGACCTTCCTGGTATAAAAGTTCTGGGCTTATAAATAGAGGGTTTCCTGCAAAGAGAGAAGAAGAGTAGTAGGGTGAGTTTCCATGCTCCAACTCTGTGGGGCTAAGGGGTAAAACCTGCCAAAGACTTTGACCAGATTCCGCCAAAAGGTCCACAAACCTGTAGGCGTTAGGTCCAAGGTCTCCTATGCCAAAGTCGGAGGGAAGAGAGCTTATGTGGAGCAAAATGCCAGCCTTTCTTTCCACGAGATAACATTTTAAACCCTTGACGATGATAAAAGTCATGTTATATTAAATGTTAACTTCAAGTTAAAACCGCACAGGAGGTGCGAACATGGATGTGCTTGGCTTTCAGCCCATGTGGTATGTGCCTGCCATAGGCAGTGCCACAGTCATCGCAGTTATCGCCACCATTCACGTCATGGCATCCCACACATCAGTGGGTGCTTCCATTTTGCTGGCATACCTTGCCACAAAAGCCTACCGGGAAAACATCCCCCAGCTCTACGACTACATCAAAAAGTATCTGTTGACATTGCTCGTGTTCTCCTACGTCTCTGGTTCTATAAGCGGTCCTGGTATATGGTTCTCCGCCACAGTGGCAAACCCCAGAGGTATATCTGCCCTTATACACAACTTCGTTTGGGTCTGGGCTGCAGAGTGGATATGGTTCGTGGCTGAGGTGACGCTGGTCTATATACTCTTTTATACCCTTGGCAGGATAGACCAAAAGAGCTGGTTAAAGCTCGCGTGGATTTTTGCCATAGGCTCTTGGGCAACCATGTATATCATCGTAGGCATACTCTCCTTCATGCTCTCACCGGGTCATGAAAAGTGGTTTACTACAGGAAACATCCTTGACGCTTTTTATAACAAGAACTACTTCCCACACCTTCTTATGAGAAGTGCCTACATGTTTGCTATAGCGGGCACTATAGGTATAGTTATCGCAAGCCTTATGAGAAAGGATATACCCGAGAAAGTCTACAAGGACATAGTTAGAACCATGTCCTACTGGGGCATAGGTGGTCTTGTCTTTGGAACTATGTTCTTTGGATGGTATGTCTCCACACTACCAGAAAGAAGCCTCATAATGCTCACTGGAATAGTGCCAACATGGTATTATGGTCTAATATTCGGCATACTTCTTATCCTCCTCGCACACTTTGTGCTTACTTCCATAAAACCAACCGCTGCAAGAGCTTATATCGCATTACCCATATACGTGCTCATATTCTTCATGGGTGTATATCCAGAAGAGAAGATAAGGGAAACCATCCGCAAACCCTATGTGGCTGGTGAATTTGTGTGGGTCAACCAAATTATCGCCAGGGATGTGCCAGCCAAGGATATAAAGTCTGAGGTGGACATCATTAACGAAAAGGGCTTTCTCCAAGTCAACGCCTTTGTGCCAGAGGGTCTAAAAACCATAACACCCGAAAACAAGATAATGGCAGGAAAGGCAATAGCTATACTCCAATGCTCTGGATGCCACAATGTGACAGGAGCTTCTGGTCTCAGACCTTTTGCTAAGAAATTTGAAGGCATGGACTCAGAGGAGGTGGTCTATGGTTTCCTCTCCAACTACCTTACTCCTCAAGCTCATCCTCCATACATGCCCTACTTTGTGGGTAAGGACGAAGAGCTCCAAGCCCTTTCAGCCTACATAGCGGATATGATCTCAAAGGGTGGTAGAGTCTCTGCCAAGATAGAAGTGCCAAAAGCAACTCTGGAGGCACATAAATAAGGAGGTGTGGACATGAGCATGGTGGCTTACCAAAACCTAACAAGGTGGGTGTTGCTCGGTGTATTGGCTCTCATGCTACTTGGTGGCAGGCTTGCCTTCGCAGGGCAGTCCCCTGCGGAGGTCGGAGCCATGCTAAAAGCCATGGCTGACCCTGCAGGTGCTCCCTTCTACCCAGTGGTTATGCAGATACTACAAGTTATCACATGGGCTCTCCACATAGTCTTTGTTTGGACTTCCATAGGTGGACTTTTCTATGCCATATACGGCTTTACAAGAAAAGACCCAAACCACCAAAGGCTCGCAAGGGCTATGCTTGAGCTTTCAAAGGTCTCCGTGTCCTTGGCTATAGTGATGGGAGTAGCACCTCTGCTGTTTTATCAAGTCATCTACGACCCACTTTGGTATGCATCCGCTAACCTATCTGCAAGTTGGTATATTATGTTCATAGTTTTCCTGCTTATCGGCTACTATCTTATATGGGGTGCATACTTTACAAGGATGAAACCTCAGCTTGCCACCTTTTTCTCCATAGGTGGTGTTATCTTCTTGCTCTTAGTGGGCTTTATAATCCATGTGGTTAACTACCAAGCTCTCTATCCAGAAAAGTGGGTAGAGTGGTATACCTCTGGCGGAACCACTATGAACCACAGCGGTTGGAACATATATGCCTTTAACATCTTCAGATACCTTGCCTTCCTCGTGTTTCCATCCATTTCCGTTACTGGCGTCTTTATGATGCTATACGCTTGGTATTTTGGAAAAAGACCAGAGTTTGAAAGGGAATATGTAAACTTTTCTGCAAACCTTGGTGCAAAGCTCGCTCTCATGGGTGGTGCTGGCTGGATAGTCTTCCATGTGCTTTACATATTCTCCGTTCCAGCAGATTGGAACGCAAAGGGTAGCATCTTTGCATGGCTTTCTGTCCTTGGACTACTGCTCTGTGCGGGTGTTATATTCATAGCCCAGAAGAACCCCATTGGCATGGCAATTCCTTCTCTCGTTGCTGGCACGGTGGCAACTCTTCTTATTGCGGTCTTTAGAGAATACCTCAGGGTCGCCTCTACCGCACGTTTTGGATACTCCATATATGAATACAAGGTGAACCTTGAATGGCTTAGCCCAATGCTCTTCGTAGGAACAACTCTGACAGGTCTTATACTCTACGCCTACGCTTGGTGGATGGCTTACAGAGCAGGGAGAACACCAAAAGGTGAAGTATATCAAGCAAGCGAGACAGAAGATGCTCTTGGAAACGCCTCTGTCTTTATCGTAACCCTGTGGGCTATAGTCTTTATTGGCACAGGTCTTATAATCATAGCCAGAAACTACATTTAAAAGTTTTTGGCGGGCATCCGCCCGCCTTTTAATCTAAAATTTACTCTATGAGCCTCTTACAAACCTACGGTACACTTCTTTTAATACTTATACTCGTTCCTTCGTTGGGTCTCTTTGTAGAGAGGTTTGTGTTTTATAGGCTAAGAAGATTATCAGAAAAGAGCCCTTGGGGTTGGGATAAGGTTTTAATAGACTCTCTTAGGTATATACCCACCCTTTGGTCCTTTCTGGTCGCCCTATATCTGGTTTCAGAGGAGCTAAAACTACCTAAGAGTATCATCTTAGTTAAGGATAAAGCCTTCTGGCTTCTTTTTATTATTTCCTTCGCACTCCTCGTATCAAGACTGGTAGGTGGCTTTCTTAGACTATACATAAACAGATACAGAGAAGACCTTCCTGCCACTTCTCTTGTGGTGCAAGTTTCTCGTGTTGTTATTCTTGCGGTGGGGGTGCTCATAGCCCTTGATAAAATTGGTATAGCCATAACGCCTATTCTCACCGCACTTGGTGTGGGTGGCTTGGCGGTAGCTTTGGCTCTTAAAGATACCCTTGAGAACCTTTTTGCAGGCTTTCATGTATTGGCAACAAAGCAAATAAAGGTGGGAGACTACATAAGGCTTGAAAGCGGTGAAGAGGGTTTTGTGCAGGACATAACATGGAGAAACACCATTCTGCGTCAGCCTACAAATAACCTTATAATAGTGCCCAACTCTAAGCTCTCTACTTCCATAATCATAAACTTCCACATGCCTCAGCCAGAGCTGAACGTGATAGTGCCTGTGGGTGTTTCTTATGACAGCGATTTAGAAAAGGTAGAAAGGGTTACTCTTGAAGTGGCAAGAGAAGTGCAAAAGGAAGTGGAGGGGGGAGTGCCAGACTTTGAGCCAATGATACGTCTTACTGCCTTTGGAGATTTTTCTATAAACTTTAATGTGATACTTAGAGCAAAGGACTTCGGAAGCCAGCACCTTCTGAGGCACGAGTTTATAAAGAGGCTAAAGAAAAGATACGAGCAAGAGGGTATAAAGATACCTTTCCCAGTGAGGGAGGTTTATTTAAAGGATAAAATGTGTTAAAATAATCTAAACAAGGAGGGGACATGATTATAAAAAGCATAACTATAGAAAACATGAAGGCTGTAAGAGATATCCTGCATATAGAGTTTTCACAATATGTAAACCTATATCTCTTAGTAGGTAAGAACTCCTCAGGGAAGTCCACCGTGCTTGAAGCTATAAGGTCTGCATGCTGGAATCCTCCCGCTAACGTAAAAGCAGAATTTTTTAGCACCAGTAAACCGAAGGTATACAAGGTGAGAAGCACAAAAGGTATATATGACTACTTAAGCTCTTCAAGACCCGGCGTTTTAGAGTCTGATTTTAAAGCTCTATTACGTAATTACGATGAGGAGGAACTTGCTAAGCTGGGAGAAAGTGTATCGCGTATAGTTTCTAATGATATAAAAATTCTGAGTATAAAGAAAGAAAGAGATAGAGATATCAAAATATTGATAAATGGAGTGGAGATAGCGCCACAAGACCTAAGTTCTGGTATACAGGCCATACTGACAATAGAAGCCATGCTTAACTATCCTCGTGCTCGCACGAACGATCTTGTAATATTCCTCATAGAAGAACCAGAAGTGTTTTTGCATCCTAACTTGCTAAAAACTTATGCAAGGAGATTTTTAGATTTCGCAAAAGAGAGAGAAAACACCCAACTTTTTATAAGCACACACTCACCTATACTCTTATCCTTTGTTGAACCACATCAAGTCATAAGAATAGAAGAAGGAAAAGCGTATTACACAAAAGATAGAAACTTTAACGGCTGGCATATGATGAGTGACCCTGCAAAGGCAGAGATATTTTTTGCGGATAGGGTTATTATGCTTGAAGGCTATACGGATAAACTGGTCTTTTCTGGAATACTTGAAGGGGCTAACATAAGACCAGAAGAGCAGAACGTAAGTCTAATATATGTAGATGGTGCTTACAATAGAGAGATGATAACCAAAATATGCGAAGCCTTTGAGATAAAAAACCTTTTTATAGGAGACAAAGACCAAGAAAAGCACAAAAGACGCGGTGGCAGTAGAGAAGACCTTTCCTTTGAGTTTATATTGCCTTACGGTGAGATGGAAGATTGCATTCCTCTCTTGGATTGGGCTATGGCTTTGGGAGAAGACTTTATATCCTTTTTGTTAGAACTGTTGTCTGAAAGCATAAAGGGGGATGCTGAAACTTCTTCAGATGATGCCTCTGATACTGAGAAGGAAAGGTTAAGTGTTGTAGATACCTTAGGTAAAGCTCTTGGTAGAAACAAGGTAAGGTATGCACTAAGACTAAGGGACTATTACGCTAAAAACCCCCTTAGTAAAGGTCATCCCCTTTATCCTTTACTCAAGATTATGGAGGAGTTTATAAAAAATGGTAATTTCACGCATATGAACTTCCCTGAAAAACCTGATATCCTAAAAGAGCTTGAAGATTTTATTTTAGTTTTCATCCAAAAGGATCTGCAAGGTGCGTTAGAAGCCTCAGATATATGTATAGAAGATGAGAAGGTTGCTGGTGTTTTCTTTGATAGAGGGCTTTATGGAAAGCTTAATAGACTCTTAGTAAAACTTACGCAAAAGGGTATACCTTTTTATGCGGTGGTGGATTATTCTTATGACTTTAAGGCAATTGAAAGACTCATCAACAAAGAATGTGAAGGTGTTGACTTTGACAAATTAGACCACTGGCTTAGGATAAAGTATAATAAGACAAGGTCTATCATATGCAAGATGCAGAGAGGTTTAGAAAAAACAGATATAGAGGATATCCTTAACCTAAGACCTCTCTCCAAAAATTAGCGTCCCTAATCTCACTATAGTAGCACCCTCTTCTATTGCTACCTCAAAGTCGTGGGACATGCCCATGGAAAGATGAGGAAGCCTTACTCCAAACTCCTCTTCAAGTTCATCTCTTAGTTTTCTAAGCATGGCAAAATAGGGTCTTACCTCCTCAGGGTCTTCCCTATAGGGTGGTATGCACATAAGACCTAACACTTTTATGTTTTTGTCTTTCAGACAGACTTCAAAAAAGCTCTTTAAGTCCCCAGGCTCAACCCCACCCTTTGTCTCCTCCCCGCCTATGTTTACCTCTATAAGCACCTCTTGCACCTTACCTATATTCCTTGCTCTTTTGCTAAGCTCCTCAAGGAGGCTTTGCCTGTCAAGGGAGTGTATGAGGCTCACCTTGTCTATTATGTATTTGACCTTGTTGCTCTGGAGCCTCCCTATAAAGTGCCAGTCTATGGGAAGGTCTTTTAAGGCTTCCCACTTTTTTAGAAACTCTTGAACCCTGTTTTCACCAAAGACCCTAAGCCCGCATTGAAAAAAGTCCCTTAGCCTATCTGCAGGCACACTCTTAGAAGCTCCCAGCAGAAGCACTTCTTCCCTTTTCCTTTTAGCCCTCTCACAGGCTTTTAGAATCTTCTCCTCCACATACTCCAACCTTTCACAGCTCATGGAGGTATTTACCTCCTGTGCTGGATTTGTATTTGAAGACCTCCACCTATTTCCACGCTACCTCCCCTCTGGCTCACCACTACAGAACATCCACACAAAAACAGCAAAAACAGGCTAATCCAGAACACTTTTAAGCACCTCATAGGTTTTACTTACAGGAAGACCCATTACAGTGTAAAAGTCTCCCCTAATCCTCTCTACAAACCTCGCACCTATACCTTGAATTGCATAGGCACCCGCTTTATCCATAGGCTCTCCCGTTTCCACGTATTCTTCAATATCCTTCAAACTCATAGCTCTAAACTTTACCCATGCGGTATCATGGAAGGTATACCTCCCCTTTGGAGATATAACAGACACGCCCGTTATAACCCTGTGCCACCTTCCAGAGAGCTTGAGAAGCATTTGTATGGCTTCCTCTTTGTTCCGTGGCTTTCCAAGTATTTCCCTATCAAGGACCACTATAGTGTCCGCTCCTAAAACGGTGGCAAACTTGTAGTCCTTCCAAACAGTAAAAGCCTTCTTGAAGGCAAGCCTTCTTGCGGTAAGTATGGGTTTGCTATGGTGCTTCTCTTCTATGTAGGAGGGTACAACCAAAAACTTAAAGCCGAGCATACTAAGTATCTGAACCCTTCTTTTTGACTCAGAGGCAAGTATTAGAAGTCTCACATCTATATTTTAAACCTTTTAAGCCAGCTGGTCAAAAGGTCAAGGGCAACATGAAAAACTTCAGAAAGAACCACGCCAAGTGCAAAATAGAAGACCTCCTCCTTCTCCGCAAGCCTTGAGAGAAGCTCAAGAGGGTCAAAACTAAGAAGCATATCCCCCAGCTCGGGCACAAACTTAGAAGAAATTCCAAGCAAGACAAAGTAGAAAAACATAATCATCAACAAAAGGTATGTGAGCCTGAGAAAAGTTCCAAGAATTGGCACGTGAGATGCACCTCTGTGCCTTGAAAGAGCTTGGTAGGGTTTCCATATAAATCTTAGTGTCTTCCATCTCTTGGAGGGTTTTGAGTGAGGAAGGTCAAGGTCTGGAGAGAGAAGAAAAGTTCCCACAAGATATCCTCCCACAAAGGAAAGATAGAAATCCTTTGGAACGAAATAAAGACAAGCAGGAAGTGCAAGTAAGTTTACAAAGTCATGGGCTCTTCCCAGTGCCACCTAAGCCTCCACGTCCACAAGTATAAAGGTATTTGGTCTCTTCCTATCTAAATGATAGACTACTCTTCTTTGTTTTGAGGTAAGAATATATGCCTTCTTGTTTATACTCTCTTCCCAAGAAAGTAAGTTAAAGCGGTTTCCTCTAAGGATTAGTCTTTCTCCATTACCGCCTACAGGCTTTAGGCTCAGAGGTTCTGACATAAAGAGGGGTTCTGGAAATCCCTCACCGTAAGGTTCAAGGTCTCTTATGACCTCATAGAGCTCTCTATTTACACAGTCCAGAGGAAGCTCCATATCTATGTATAGCTTACCCTCCTCTGAGGTAATCTCTGAGAAAAGAACCTTGGCTAAGCTTTCAAATTTGGGTATATCCTCTGTCCTTATAGTAAAACCTGCTGCGGTAGAATGCCCACCCCACTTTATAAAGAGATGGGACAGTTTTTTTAGAACAGAATGCACGTCCATACCCTCTGCTCCTCTAACAGATGCACTTGAATATTCCTTGCCTATGGATATTACCACTGTGGGTTTTGTAAACATGTTTGCAAGCCTTCCTGCCACTATACCTGCAACGCCACCAGCCCACTCCTCAAGCTTCACTATAATGACGCTCTCTTCTTTTTGAAGAATAGCCTGCTCCATAGCCTTCTCCAAGGCTAATTGGCTTAGCTGTCTTCTCTGTTGGTTTAGCTTGTCTATCCTTTCTACGAGCATTCTTGCCTTCTCTTCGTCCTTTTCAAGGAGTAGTTTGAGAGCAACATAGGGTTTGGCAACCCTGCCAGGAGCGTTTAAGCGAGGTGCCAAAGAAAAGGCTATATCCCTTGAGCTTACTTCATCCCTTATGCCCGACCTTTCCATCAAAAGTCTTATACCCGGTGCGTGAAACTCACCCCTTAGGACATGGTTCAAAAGCCTTATGCCGTTGGAGACAATTATCCTATTTACCAAGTTCATAGGCATAACATCTGCAACAGTCCCCATAGAGGCAAGGTGAAGATAATGACGCACATCCAAGTCAAGGTCTAAACTTTTCTTAAGGAGTGCGGACATATAAAAGGCGAGCCCGGAGGAGGATATTTCCCTTAGTTCTCTTCCTTCTCCTAACTTTGGGTTTACTACAAGAGCCTTTGGCATAATCTCGCTTGTGTTATGATGGTCAAGCACAATGGTGGGTATGGTTGCATAGCTCAGCTCCTCTATAGCAGTGCTTCCGTTATCCACCGTTATGAGAAGGTCCGCATACCTGCTTAGCTTTATGACAAGTTCCTTTGTAAGCCCATAGCCTCTCTTTCTTGAGGGAAGTAAAGGGACAACCTTTGCACCTGCCTTTTTCAAAAGGTCATAAAGTATGGCAGTGCCCGTTATACCATCCACATCGTAGTCTCCAAAGAGCACTATCCTGCGACCCCTTTTTACATAAGAGCAGATGAGTTCAACCGCCTCCAGTATATTTGGAATACCAAAGGGTGGAATTAGCCTTTTTAGCTTGCTTTCAAGAGCTTCCTCCCCGAGGTTTCTATTGGCAAGAAGCTGAGCCTTCAATATTCCAAGCCTTTGAGATAGAGTGTTTTCTGGCTTTATAATATCACTCAAAAGCACCCATTCCTTTCCAGAAAGACCCTTCATGCCCTTTTGAGTGCCAAAAACTCTTCACACCACTTGGATATGCTACCCGCACCCATAAAGAGGACTACATGCTCTTCAGATATTCTTTCCTCAAGTGCTTCAAAGAGGTTTTCCTTTGTAGGGCAGTATAGGGCATTGGACTTTAATGCTAACTCTTTTGCACTCACCCCGTATAGGTTCTCCTCACCGGCAGGGTATATATCTGTAATAAGGCATAGGTCTGCTTCTTTGAGGACCTTTGTAAAGTCTTCAAAGAGATAAAAGGTCCTTGAATACCTATGAGGTTGAAAAGCCAAAAGTATTTTCCTCTCAGGATGCATATCCCTAACCGCACTTAAGACAGCCTTTATCTCCGTTGGGTGATGCCCGTAGTCATCGTAGACGGGTGCACCATGAAAGTATCCCTTTAGCTCAAGCCTTCTTTCTGCGTTCCTAAAGCTCTCAAGGGATTTTCTTATATCCTCAAAGCTCAAACCAGCACTATGGCAGACGGAGATGCAGGCAAGGGCATTATAGACATTATGTTTACCCGGCACACCAAGATGCACCTCACCGAGCCTTTCCCCTTCGTGCCAAACTTCAAAGGCATACCTTCCCTCTATGAGCCTTAGCTCTCTTGCGGTATAGTTGGCACCTTCTCTTAGCCCAAAGGTTATTACCCTTCTATGGGTTCTTTCTATGACCCACCTGCAGTTTTCGTCATCTGCGTTAATTACCACAAAGCCATAGAAGGGCACCGCATCCGCAAACCTCAAAAAAGCCTGCTTTATCTCCTCAATATCCCTATAAAAGCCTATGTGTTCCTTGTCTATGTTGGTTATAACCGCCACGGTAGGCAAGAGCTTTAGAAAGCTCCCGTCGCTCTCGTCCGCCTCGGAGATTATGAGCTTGTCCTTGCCAAGTTTAGCATTAGAGCCAAACCTCTGGAGCACACCCCCAATAAGGACAGTAGGGTCATACCCCGCCTCATGAAAGGCATGGGCTATCATGGAAGTGGTTGTGGTCTTGCCATGAGAACCGCACACCGCTATACCTTCTCCAAGCCTAAAGAGCTCCGCAAGCATCTCACCACGAGGAATAACCGGAATGCCTAAAGACTTGGCTTTTTTTATCTCTGGGTTGTCCTCAGGGACCGCAGAGGAGTAAACCACCACTTGAGCCTTCTCTAAGTTTTTTTCTGAATGTCCTATGTAGACCCTTGCACCCTTTTTCCTAAGAAGCTCCGTGTTTTTGTTTTCTCTTATGTCCGAGCCAGAGACCTCATAGCCCATCTCAAGGAGTATCTGGGCTATACCGCTCATGCCTATTCCGCCTATACCCACAAAGTGAAAACTTTTGACCCTTTCCCTAAACATAGGTATATTATATTCTCTTGAGTGTCCGTAGCTCAGCTGGATAGAGCGTGGGTCTCCGGAACCCAAGGTCGGGGGTTCAAGTCCCCCCGGACACGTTTTCCACTGCTTTCCTGCGCCTGTCCAACGCCTCCTTGATAAGAGCTATAAAAATGCCAAGCATGAGGGATGAGATAAAACCGCTTAATACTATAAGTCTTCGCTTGGGAGAGGATGGATACTCTGGGTAAGATGGTGGGTCTATTATTTCCACATAAAGGTTTTCCCTAAGCTCTTCCATACGAGCTTGTTCAAGGAGTTTGGCTAATACCTCATACCTCGCCCTTACCTGTTGTGCCCTTGCCACCAAGGCTGTATATTCAGGAATAGCAGAGAGGGCTCTTTCAGGTGAAAGGGATGAGTTGGATTTTACCGCGCCTTCTACTTCTAACAGCTTACTTGAAATGTATGAAAGCCTCTTTTTAAGCTCTTGAACTTTTGGATGTTCTTCTGCAAATATGACACTAAGGGATCTTAGCTCCGCCTCAGCTTTTAACTTCTCTTCCAGCAATGAAGCGTATAATTGAAGCTGTTTTTTTAGTTGTTCTTCTGGCAAGAGCACCCGCTCTGTCTGTTGAAAGCTACCTAAGGCAGTCAATATATCTTTAAGTTCCTTTTCTGTCTTTTCCAACTCTCTTTCGTAGAAAATTCTATTCATTTTTGCAACTGTAAAGGCTCTTTCGTTAAGAACCTCTCTTAGAGCCTCTATGATTTTAAAGTTTATCTCTTGAGCCATTTTAGGGTCTTTCCATGATACACTTATTTTTATTGTGCCATCTTTAGTAGATTTCACATTTACAGTCTTACTCAAAAGCTCTCCAGCCATACTGTCAGGATATTTATATCTACTTTTCTTATCGCCTAATAATTCATCCGTTAGATTAAGCTCTTTGACAACCCTTTCCATTATACTTTTACTTTCCAAAATAGCTTTTATTTTCCCTTCCTGCGTAGAAATACCACTTAAGCTAGCCAAGAGAGCCAATTCTTGAGATATAGGAAGTCTCATTTTACTATCTGAAGTTAATGGAATAATCTGTGATGTAGAGGTATACTTTTTAGGAAGAAGGAGAGACAAAACAATAGCCAAAAAAGTGCCTATCATTACACTTAGAAATATAAGCCTTTTCCTACGCCATAATGCTTCCCAAAGTTCTATAAGGTCTACTTCATCGCTTGTTTGCACTTCCTCTTTTCTATCCCTTCTTTCCATAATTATAGCCTCTTAGCTAACACTGCGGTTGATATAGCTTGGAAGATTATCTGCACCACATCCCTTATGAGAGGCCTCCATGCTATAGGTAGCCTAAACTCAGAAGGAACTACTATAGTATCTCCTTCTTCTACGATATAGTCTTCTATACTTGAACGTAAAAGAAACCTTCTACCAAGTGTATTAGAAGATACAACCATTCCATTAGCCTTTATTACATATATATCCCTCGTGTTTGCTTGTTTTTTGGGTCCACCCAGCATCTCTATATAGTCCTTTACTCTCTTGCCCTTAATATAAGGTAGGCTCATCTGATTATATATATCACCTATTACTAACACATAGTTTGGTCTTGCAGGGACTATTATTACATCCTCATCTGTTAAATATATATTTGAAGGAGAATTTTTAAGAGCATCAAGCGTTTCTGGAATTTCTAAAGCAATTCTTCCAAGACCAGCAGATGCTCTTCTTTTTAGAAGGTCAAAAAGCCTCCTTTCCCTGTCTACTTGAATAAGATATAATTGTCTCTCTTCTTCTGAAGCAAAGCTCACATTAGCTATCTGTTTTAGGAAGGCTTCTTCCAAAGATACAAGAGCAAGTTCAAGTTGTTCCTGTTGAAGCCTTCTGGCAGATTCTCTTATGAGTATAAGTCCCTTGGGAAAAGCCCTCTCTGTATAACCACCCGCCCTAAGAATAATATCATAAAGAGTTTCATTACCAGATAAGGTATATCTACCTGGATATCTCACCTCACCAAGTATAGTAACATAGCTCGTACTTTCGTAAGGTTGAATTTCCTCTATCACTATAACATCACCGGGTTTTAATGGAATATTGACATTTTCTCTCTTCCTAAATAGAAGGTCATTTAGGTAGACTATAACTGGTTTATCTTCTCTAATGTTTCTCTCTTGTATAGATGATGTTTCTTGTCCACTATCTGTTTTTGTGTTTTGTCCCTGTGTTGTCTTATCATTTCTCTCTTTATTAATTTCTGTTGAATCTTTTCTATATATTACCGCCTTGAGTTGCTTAGGGTCTTTCGTGAATTCTATATCCTTCAAAACGTCCAATAAAGTAATTTTCTCGTAGTAAGGAACCGTGCGTGGTATGGATATATTGCCAGAAACATATATAGGTTCGTAGGGAAACATATCGTAAATTACAACTTCATCTCTCGGATTAAGGTTTATATCTTTACCACCTTCTAAAACATCTCTTATATAAAAATCAACTTGACTCTTATCTATCCTTATAATCCTTCCGTATATTGCATTTTCTCTTGGTTTTGCTCTATTCAATAGTTCCTTAACCGTTCTGTTGTTCTCGTAAGAATACACTCCGGGATACAAAACACTTCCAGAAATTCTAATGGAATTCTTCAATAGATCGGGAACACTTCCTACGAAGATAAAATCTCCATCAAAGAGAACTTTACCTGTGATGAAGTTTTTGTCTTCCAGAGAAACTTCTATCACCTTCAAGCCATCTTTTTCAAATCTATATAGACGTAAAAATGTCTTACTTGCAGAAGGTTTTATACCACCTGCAAACTCAAGGATTTCTTCTATAGATGTTTCGTTCTTAAGCTCGTATATTGCAGGTCTTTTAACAGAACCACCTACACCCACAACCTTCCCTATAGGATGAACATATATTACGTCCTCATCTCTCAATCTTATGTCTATAGGTTTTCCTTTTATCAACAAATCGTATAGGTCTACTGGGATGTTTTCGACCCCTGATGAGCTA
Source organism: Aquificaceae bacterium (assembly GCA_037722135.1). Classification (NCBI taxonomy): domain Bacteria; kingdom Pseudomonadati; phylum Aquificota; class Aquificia; order Aquificales; family Aquificaceae; genus Pampinifervens; species Candidatus Pampinifervens sericum. The sequence continues at coordinate 3,408 of JBBKAW010000092.1, read as the reverse complement.
TGCCTTCTTAACTCAATCCTTCTTAGAGATCCTTCCTTACTAATACCCCCTGCTCTGGCAAGAACCGTAATAAGATTATCCGTAGGATTAGCTTCCACTATGCCAGGATTATTGACAAACCCGCTTACATATACCCTAAACTTTCTCATCCTTGATAGGGTAACATCTACATTTACCCCTCTATACTTTCTACTTAGCTCCCTACGCAGAAGTTCCTTAAAAGACCCAAGGCTCATAGAAGAAACATTGTATACACCAAGATTTGGAATATATATAGTTCCGTCTCTATTTACTTTTACTTCATACCTACTCTGTAAAATTCCAAAATCCACAGAAGGACCCCATAAGTAAATGGTCAGCTCGTCTTGTGGACCCAAAATATAAGTATCCGGAACTGCACCTTCTATAAGCGGTAGGTCTTTAAATAAATCATAACCAAATTGTTTAAGCCTTTCTTCGGGGAAAAGCTTCATGTATATACTTTCTATTCTTGACGGTTTTTCTGTTTTATCTACCAATGAGGGTGTAAATGAAGGTGTTCTAATTTTAGTTTCATCTATTCTTTCTTTATCTTGCTTTAGAGTATCTTCCTTTTTTTCTAAAAGCATCTGTTCATTTTGCTGTGGTAGTCTCAAAACTGGAGGAAGATTCGGGCTTATAACCTCTATTTGAGGAGAAATGTTCGGTGTTTGAGAAAATGATATGGACATGCACAAAAGCAAGAATATAGAGACAACCCTCTTAAACATGTAGGATATAATACAACACTCTAAACTCAAAAGTCAACACTAACAGCAAACCCTGTAGAGAAAAGGAGTTTAGAACTTTGTGTCAAATTAATCTGCACTGGTGTTTCTGATAGATTAAGGTTTTTCACATTGTCTACTCTAAAGTATAAGTCTAAGTTGAATTTATTGACCTTCCTGCCTACATTAAAAGCTGTATATACGCTCTCCATTCTTCTGCGTTCTATACTTCCGCGGAATTTTGCATGCTGTCCAATATAACCCAATTCTATAGAGAATTTTTCCTTATCCCCTAAACTTTCAAGAAGTAAAAAAGCGTGCCTTACGTTTCTACCATAAGGGTAGCCCAAAGAAAAACCGCGATATGTGAGCCCTTCTTTTGGATGTCTATGATGAATATACATGGTTTTTGCGGTTTCTGTGTATTCTGCGTTTACAAGCATTTTACCTCTTTTAACTCTTATTCCATAAGTTTTCGCATCATCATGGAACTTTACAATGATGAAGGGAAAGTGGAGTTTCTTAGGATCACCCTTCTTCATAGGCGATTCTATATCAGTGGCATTTCTTTCGTAATAAATCTGAAACACATCAAAAAACTTTATCGGAATATCAAACTTTACATCAAATCCAAAGTATGAGTCATTCTCAAAACGCCCTCCTATTGTTTCTTCTCTACCTATTATAAGTTTTGGATATTCTTTAAGTTTGTATTGTGGTCTTCCTTTTCCACCATACATAACAGCTCTGTTTAGTCCTATCTCAACGGAAGTTGAGGGTTTAAAATTCAGACGCAAAAATAAAATGTTTGGGTCTGAGTGGTCTTCTCTTTCTTCATAGAGCTTTCCAAACATAAAGATATAGTCAAAATGTCCTAAAAATTCGTAAGGATAATAGTTTTGAACTCTTACTTGGAAAAAGGGTGGGTTTGTGCCAGAAAAAAGATTACCGTATCTTGACGGTCCTACTTTTATGTTGTCTTTTCCTACAGTTATTACTGTATTACCCGCTTTTAAGTTAAGGGCTAATCTGTGGACGTATAATTTTTTTGTGTCTTCATTTGCACTAAACCTTAGATTATATGTAATATTCAAGAAATCTGTTGGTGAATAATACCCTCCCAGTGTGGTAAAAAAGTTTGTATCTTCTGACAATCTGATACCTTCTCTATCTGGTATTATAGATAGAGAATTTTTGTTGTTAGTGTAATAGGTCTCAAACCTTAAATAAGTATAAATCGCATTTTCAGAGCAAGGCTTCTTGGGAATTTCTGTGAGCACCTGTAGTTTTTCACAAGGATATGGTTTTATACCAGTTGATGCGTAACTGCTTTTGGTGGAAAAATCTATCCGATGGTATATCTCTCTATTTTCTATAGGATAAATAGAAAAACTCTCTGCTAATGCAAAGTTAGTTAGAATTAATAGTAAGATTACGGCAACTTTCCATTGCATTTCCTTGTAATCCTTTCTACGAAGTTTTCTATAGAAAACTCAAGAGCTCTTTTATAAGCACTTTCCACAAGTCCAGCTAAATCTACCTCTTCTTTCAAAACTTTTATTATAGCTTCCGCCATAGAGCTTTCCTCGTAAGCAGGCACCAAAAGGGCACATTCTCCTTCTCTACTTTGCTCTACCACTGAGGGTATATTATAGGATACTACAGGTACTTTGAGATACATAGCCTCAAGCACGACTTGAGGACTTCCTTCATACCACGATGTAAGAACAAAGAGTTTTGCCCTTTTTATGTATTTCCATGGGTTTTGTTGATAGCCTACGAAGAGAACTCTATGAGAGATACCCAAACTATACGATAAGGCTTCCAATTCAGCCCTTTGACTTCTTTCTCACACAATAACAAGCCAAAGATTGGGAAATTCTTTGTGAATTTTGTTAAAAACCCTTAATAAGGATTTGTAATTTTTCTGCTCTTCAAGTCTCCCTACGCTAACTATGTATTCATCTGGAACTTCTACATTCTCCTGAGATAGTTTGTCTATTCTTTCGTAATTTATAAAATTTTTGACAACACATAGCTTTTCTTCTTTCATGAAATAAGTCTTTTTGAGGTCTTCTACGACAGCTTTTGAGGGGCAGGCTATGTAATCTAATTTTTCAAAGAGATATTTTATGAGAATTCTGTATGGTAAATATATGGCTTTATGATATTTAAGGTAGTTATCTGTGTTATGCACGCTCCCTACATAACAAGCATCAAACTTTTTAATGATACTGCTAAGTGCAAGCACAAGGCTTTGCGGTCTCATAAACGAGTATATTATCTCTGGTTGAAAGTCTTTTATGATATTCGTGAGTTTATAAGCTCTTAGTATATCTCCACCTTGTATATACAAGTAGTCAAACCTTACATCTTCCTCTATGAGATTTTTATTGCCTACAACTAAAACATCATGTCCTTTGTTTTTGAGAAAGTTTGCAAGGTCTGAAGTCATTATAGTTATAGCGGTAGCATTTGCAGTCCCTCTACCAAGATGATTTGTATAAATGAGGAATTTCATGAGAGTTAACCCTTTCCATTTTATCCGCCTATCTCATAAGATAGTAAAGCATTAGAGGATAGTCCCACCCAAAGCCTTCAAAACCTTCTTCCATGAGCTTTCTTATAAAGCCTCTCCTGTCTTCCATATAAAAGACCCTTG
>JBBKAW010000091.1 GCA_037722135.1 Aquificaceae bacterium | reverse complement strand
TGCTAAAATCATATACCATGGGAGTGAAAATTGACATAAACAGCGTGCAAAGGGATATGTTTATTGAGCATAATGGTATGCCCCATAGGGTGCTTGACTACGAACACGTAAAGCCCGGTAAAGGTCAAGCCTTCGTAAGGATAAAGGCTAAGAATATGCAGACGGGTAATGTTATTGAGATTACCTACAAGTCTTCTGATGCCATTGAGCTTGCGGACTTTGAGCAGGTCTTTGCGGAGTATTCCTACTCTGATGGAGACTACTACTACTTTGTAAGTCAAACTACCTATGAGATGATACCAGTGCCCGCAGATAGCATAAGGGAAGAAACCAAGTTCCTCAAAGAGGGTATGACGGTGGTGGTCTTTTTCTACAAGGGACAACCCATAGGCATTGAACTTCCCAAACAAGTAGAGCTTGCGGTGGTGGAAACAGAGCCTGCCTTTAAGGGAGATACCGCAGCGGGTGGCTCAAAACCTGCCAGATTAGAAACAGGTGCAGTGGTGCAAGTGCCATTTTTTGTAAAGGAAGGAGACATAATAAAGGTGGACACGCGCACTGGTGCATACATAGAAGTGGTGAAAAGAGCCTAATGGATAAGGATTTTGTAAAAGAGATAATAAACCTTGTGAAGGGTAGCGACATAAAACAGCTCACCATAGAAACAGAAGGGTTTAAGCTATTCATAGAAACCCACCAAAAGGAAATACCTCAGAGGGTGGAAAGTGTTCCAAGAGAAGTCCGATACCAAGAGGTAATGCCACCTTCAGAGGACCTTCCTCAGGAAAACTTGCATGTGATAAAAAGTCCACTTGTGGGCACCTTTTATAGGTCTCCTTCCCCTGGTGCACCTCCCTTCGTGGAGGTGGGTGATATAGTGTCGCCAGGACAGGTGCTCTGTATAATAGAAGCTCTAAAGGTTATGAATGAGATAGAGAGCGATGTGAGAGGAAAGGTAGTAAAGATACTGGTAGAAAACGGAGAAACAGTGGAATACGGTCAGCCTCTCTTTATAATAGATACCAATGTCTAACATGGAGGAGAAAAGGGTCAGCCTTAGGCTTTCCGAACTTGAACACACATACGTGGGAAAGACTTCCTATGGTGAGCTTTTGGTAGGAGAGTATGGCTACAAGCCTATGGAGCTTCTCCTTCTTGCCCTTGCAGGTTGTAGTGGTGTGGATGTATCACACATACTCAAAAAGAAAAGACAAGAGGTAAAAGATATACAGATTGAGGTGGTAGGCATAAGAAGGGAAGAACATCCAAGAATATACGAGAGGATACAAGTCAAATACAAAGTTTATGGTAAGGACATAAAGGAAAAGGCAGTAGAAGAAGCCATTAGGCTCTCGGTGGAGAAATACTGTAGTGTGTATGCCATGTTAAAGGAGTCCGCCAACATAGAAGTTTCCTTTGAGGTGTTTAATGAGGCTTGAAAACTTTTGGAAAGAAGGCAAAAAAGCCTTAGTGTCCTATATGATGGTGGGTTATCCGGACTATGAAACCTCTCTGGAGGCTTTCAGGGTTATTCTCAGAGAGGGGACGGACATATTGGAGATAGGCTTTCCCTTCTCAGACCCCGTGGCGGACGGACCTACAATACAGACTGCTCATGAGGTGGCATTAAGAAATGGCATAAGGTCCAAGCATGTCTTTGAGCTCTCTAAGAGGTTAAGAGAAGAGTTTCCAGAAAAACCTTTTTTGCTTATGACCTACTACAATCCAATATTCCGCATGGGTTTGGAAAACTTCTGCAAAAGTGCAAAGGATAGTGGAATAGACGGCTTTATAGTCCCAGACCTACCACCAGAAGAGGGTATTGAGCTAAAAAGTATTTGCGAAGGACTTGGTCTTTCTGTGGTCTTTCTTGCATCGCCCACAAGCACAGAAAAAAGGCTCAAGCTCATATGCGAGAAATCAGACCATATGGTTTACTTTGTATCCTTGACAGGCACAACAGGTGCAAGGGAAGAGCTCCCCATACAGAGACTTAAGGAAAGACTAAATCTTTATAGGGCAGTTTGTAAAAAGCCAGTGGTGGTAGGTTTTGGTATTTCAAAACCAGAGCAAGCAAAAGAAATTGCCAGTTTTTCAGATGGTATCGTGGTAGGTAGTCATTTTGTCAAGCTTGCAGGAAACAGAAACCTTGAGGAACTTTCAAAAAGCGTAAGTGCCATAAAGCAAGCCATCATTTCATGATTAATATAAGCTTACTCCATATGAAATGAAGCTTTTAGTTCAGTAGCCAAAACCTGCATAACATCCTCAGAAGTAGAAGCCAGCTTCTTGGCTAAAGACCTCAAAAACTCCACATCTCTTATTTCCCTTACCCTATTTGCTATCTCCTCAGGCACATAGCCAAGTTTACCTTCAATTATGGCTATAAGCATCTCTTGTGCGGACTTTATAAGACCCTTTTCAATACCAATAACTTCGCCCTCTTTTCTGCCCTCTTCAAGTCCAATCTGTTTACCTTCCTTCAGTCCAATCTGTTTACCTTCTTCAAGCCCAATCCGCTTACCTTCTTCAAGCCCAATCTGTTTACCCTCCTCAAGTCCAATTTGCTTACCCTCCTCAAGCC
>JBBKAW010000090.1 GCA_037722135.1 Aquificaceae bacterium | reverse complement strand
TTTCTATATACATCTATAAATTTCTACACTTTCAGTGATTAGTTTCTAATACCCTGCAGTTTGTGAAAGGCTTGCCTGCAAACGATGTTTTACTCTGGGGAGATAGGGGCACGGGTAAATCTTCTTTGGTAAAGTCCATGTTAGGGCTTTTTGCAAAGGATGGTCTCAGGCTTGTGCAAGTTTACAAGATGGATATTAGTCATCTTTCTAAGCTTTATGACCTTTTGAGGGAACGTCAAGAAAAATTTATTCTCTTTTTTGATGACCTTTCCTTTGAAGCTGGGGACGAGGAGATAAGAATTTTGAAATCTCTAATGGACGGCGATGTGGAAGAAAGACCAAGCAATGTGCTTGTGTATGCCACTTCCAACAGAAGACATCTCATGCCAGAGAGAGAGGAGCAAGAAAAGTTTCCAGAGGAGAGCTACTGGGAGAGGGTCTCCCTTGTGGAAAGGTTTGGCATAAGACTTGGCTTTTTCGCCTTTGGAAAGGAGCAGTATTTAGATATAGTAAGGCACTTGGCTTTTCAGAGAGGTCTAAGCATCAAAGAGGATGAGCTCCAAAGACTTGCACTTGATTGGGCTTTGCACAATGGTTTTTCTGGCAGGAGTGCCTACCATTTTGTAAAAGACCTTGAGGGTTGGCTTGGTTTAAAATCTTGATATGACCTTTAGAGAGCTTTCTGAGTATTTCCACAGGATTGAACAAACCACCAGCAGGCTTGAAATGGCGGAAATTCTTAGAAGCCTTCTGGAAAAAGCAAGCGTGGAAGAAGTGGACAAGGTGGTTTATCTAACACTTGGTGAGCTTCTACCAGCCTTTAGAGGGATAGAGTTTGGTATTTCGGAAAAGCTTCTTATGGAATCTCTCTCCAAAGCCTGCGGTGTTAGGCTCAGTCAGGTGCAAACTCTATACAAACAGAAGGGAGACCTTGGAGACGTAGCGGAAGAACTAATAGGCTGGCAGGGAAGAAACTTAAGCCTTGTTAGGGTTTATGAAGAGCTTTTTGATATTGCACGCACAAGGGGAACCTTAGATAAGGTTATGAAACTTATAAACCTTCTAAAGGGTCTTTCGGGCTTTGAAGCCAAGTATGCGGTAAGGATAATTATAGGGAGGCTAAGGCTGGGGGTGGGTGATGCAACCATAATAGATGCCTTAGCCAGAGGGTCAATGCATTTGAAAAGCTTTATAGAAAGGGCTTATAACTTGTGCTCCGACCTTGGGCTCGTAGCCAAAAGGCTAAAGGAGGGCGGACCTGAAGCCATAAAAGAGTTCAAGATTCAATTAGGTTATCCCATAAGGATGGCTTTGGCGGAAAGGGTATCCAGTGCACAGGAGATAATTCAAAGGCTTGGCAGATGTGGTGTGGAGGCAAAATATGACGGCTTTAGACTACAGGTTCACAAGGATGGCGACAAGGTGGAAATATACTCAAGAAACCTTGAAAGGATGACGGAGATGTTTCCCGATGTGGTAAAGGCGGTCATGGAGGACATAAAGGTCCAAAGGGTAATAATTGAAGGTGAAGCCTTAGCGGTAAACGAAGAGACTGGCGAGTTTTATCCTTTTCAAATAACCATACAGAGAAAGAGAAAATACAGCATAGAAGAATATGCAAGGGATTATCCACTTAAGCTCTTTGTTTTTGACCTGCTTTATCTTGAAGGAGAGGACTACACGGTAAAGCCTTATATAGAAAGAAGGAAAACCCTTGAGGAGCTTCTCTCTAAAACAAACACTCTTAGACCTTCAGAAATGTTTATAACAGACAAGGTAAAGGAAATAGAGACTTTTTTTGAGGACGTTATAACAAGAGGGCTTGAGGGTATAATGGCAAAAAGACTTGATGCTCCTTACACTGCAGGCTCAAGGAATTTTAACTGGATAAAGTTAAAAAGAAGCTACAGGGGAAGTCTTGCGGACACGGTGGACGTGGTAATAGTGGGCTACTATTACGGAAAGGGTGCAAGGGCAAGATTGGGTATAGGTGGTCTCCTTGTGGCGGTTTACGAGCCTTCTACAGATACCTTTAAGACGGTAAGTAAGGTGGGTTCAGGCTTTACAGAGGATGAATGGGTCAGGTTAAGGGAGATGTTGGACACCATAAGGCTTAACCATAAACATCCAAGAGTGGACAGCATAATTGACGTAGATGTGTGGGTAGAGCCAAGGTATGTAATAACGGTCAAGGCGGATGAGATAACGAGGTCTCCTTTGCACACCGCAGGCAGGACCCTTGAAGAGCCGGGCTACGCCTTGCGTTTTCCAAGGGCGGTTAGCTTTATAAGAGAGGACAAAAACCCAGAAGATGCTAACACAGTAGAGGAGATAATAAGGATGTATAACCTACAGAGGAAGGTATCTACGGAATAGTGGCGGCGGGAGGACTCGAACCTCCGACCTGAGACTTATGAGATCTCCGCTCTAACCAGCTGAGCTACGCCGCCTTATGTTATATATTATAACTCAAAATTTGCAAGTTATCACAAAATTAGATACCTCTTATAACGCTTCTCTGTCAAAAAAGCTCAAAAAACATTCCAAGAGTTTGAGCTTTTCCTTCTCCGTATATACCACAAGCTGTTTTACGCTGGCATCGCTATGAACCTCCATATGCAGGATGCTTTATCTCCCAGTTTTGCCAAGGAGTTCACTCTTAGCTCAACGTATGGCAGAGATGTTGGCAATAGCTCTTTGATGGAGGCTGGA
>JBBKAW010000089.1 GCA_037722135.1 Aquificaceae bacterium | reverse complement strand
GAGAAGTGATTATAATTATGTAGTCATGCCATCAAGAAGAGACTTATTCAACACTATATGGCTAACTCCCACACTGCACTATTATACCTCTCCAAGCAGAAAGAAGACTTTACTTCTCAAGACAAGGTTTGCAGGATATCTATACTACGGTGCGGATAAGGTTTATCCATACGTAAGGCTTAGAAATGCTTTTGACCTTAGGCGTGAACCACACAACCCTTATGACCACAAGGCTGTGGAACTATGAACCTAAAAGAAATCCTCTCTTATGCAAAAGGTATAAGCTCCAACTCAAAGGAAGTCCGTGAGGGCTATGTTTTTGTAGCCATTAAAGGAACGCAGGTGGATGGGCATGACTTTGTGGAAGAGGCTTTGCAAAGGGGTGCTCTCTACGTGCTTGTGGAGAGAGAAGTAGGCATAAAAGACCCACGCATTATAAAGGTGGAAGATACAAGAAAGGCTCTTGGTGAGCTGGCAAGTCTTTTTTATGGTGAGGTTTCAAAAAGGCTTAAGATAGTGGGCATAACGGGGACAAATGGCAAGACTACCACAACGCACATAGTAGAGTCTATCCTCAACAAGGCGGGCATAAAAACTGGTCTTATGGGGACGATTTACTACAGGCTTGGAGAGAAGATATACGAATACGAGGGGAGGACCACTCCAGACCCTATAAAGTGGCACTCCACACTAAAAGCCATGTGGGAAGAGGGTGCAAGTGCGGTGGTTTGCGAGGTTTCCTCTCATGCACTTGACCAAAAGAGGATATGGGGCACGGACTTTTATATGGTAGGCTTTACCAACCTTAGCCAAGACCATCTTGACTATCATGGCACTATGGAAAACTACTTCCTTGCAAAGGCAAGGCTCTTTGAGGAGTATGCATATACCTATGCGGTGATAAATGAGGATGACCCATATGGCAAAAGGCTGAAGGTTATTGCAAAAAACCCAAGAACCTACGGAAGGGAAGGAGACCTTAAAATTCTTGACTTTCAGACAGACTTTGAGGGCTCAAGGCTAAGAGTGGCATACGAAGGAAAGGTGTATGACTTTTTCTCCAACCTGCGAGGGAACTTTCAGGCGTATAACCTCTCTCTTGGTATACTTGTGGGCTTTCTGTGGGGGCTTGAAAGCCAAGCTATACAAGAAGGCATAAGGCAGGTGCAAGTCCCTGGTAGGTTTGAAACCTATAAGGGAAAGGGCTTTGTGGTTATAATAGACTACGCTCATACGCCTGATGCTTTGGAAAAGGTCTTGAGGACCGCAAGGGCTCTTTGCAAAAACAGGCTTATAGTGGTCTTTGGTGCTGGGGGAAACAGGGATAGAACAAAGAGACCTCTTATGGGAAAGACCGCAGAGGCTATTGCAGACCTTATAGTCCTGACCTCAGACAACCCAAGGTTTGAAGAGCCGATGGCTATAATTGAGGATATCTTGAGTGGAATAGAAAACAAAGGAAAGGTCTTGGTGGAGCAGGACAGAAGAAAGGCAATAGAGCTTGCCATAAGCATGGCACAGGAGGGGGATGTTATCCTAATAGCGGGCAAAGGACACGAAGACTATCAAGAAATAAAAGGTGTAAAATATCCTTTTAAAGATTCTGAAGTGGTCAAGGAGGTCCTCGGTGTGTGATTTTGAAACGCTCCACTATAACCTCAAAGACGAACTGTTGAATATCTACAAAGAGGCGGAAACGCCACAGCCAAAAATAAAGATAACCAGTCTAAAAAGCGGTAAGGTATGCGGTCTTGCCAACCTTGCCAAGCTCATCCTCTACTTTGAAAGAGAGGGCTATCTGGTGGTGTTAAACAAGGATGAGGACTACAGGGAATGGGAGATACAAATAGAGGCGGGCATACTTGACCTTATGTTTGGGTATGGATAAAATTTAGCCTATGAACATTTTTATGATAGGCTTGGGGAGGATGGGGCTTGGTATGTCAAGAAGGCTACTTTCAAAGGGGCACAAAGTAGCGGGCTATGATGCAAACCCGGAGGCAAGGGAGAGGGCAAGGGCTTATATGGAAGTTTTGGAGAGCCTTGAGGGTCTTAGGGGGCAGAAGTTAGTATGGCTTATGGTTCCTCACGAGGTGGTGGACAAGGTTCTTGAAGACATAAAGCCTTATCTGCAAGAGGGAGACATAGTGGTGGACGGTGGAAACAGCTTTTACAAAGACTCTCAAAGAAGGGCGGAGGCTTTGAAGGATATGGGTGTTTACTTTTTGGATGTGGGTGTTAGTGGTGGTGTTTATGGTGAGGAGCTTGGATATTGTCTTATGGTGGGTGGGGACAGGTCTGCCTTTGAGAGGATTGAGCCAATTTTGAGAGACCTATCCTATGAGGGTAGGGGCTATGCCTATCTTGGTTCTTCTGGTGCGGGGCATTTTGCCAAGATGGTTCACAATGGCATAGAGTATGCCTTTATGCAGGCTATTGGTGAGGGCTTTGAGCTCCTCAAAGAAAGTGGCTTTGAATATGACTTGAGGGAGGTTGCACGCATATACAATACGGGTAGTGTTATCCGTAGCTGGCTTATGGAACTCACTCAAAAGGTCTTTGAAGACTTTGGAGACCTACAAGAGCTTAAGCCTTATGTGGAAGACACGGGAGAGGGTCGTTGGACGGTAGAGGAAGCCATAAAAAGGGCTGTGCCAGTGCCAACTATTGCGGAGGCTCTCTTTGCTCGCTTTCGCTCAAGGCAAGATAACTCCTTTAGAGACCGCCTTTTGGCAGGTCT
>JBBKAW010000088.1 GCA_037722135.1 Aquificaceae bacterium | reverse complement strand
GTGCTTTTGATAAGGAACTCTTTTGGAAGTCATTACTGAGATTGTAAGCCCTTTCTTCGCTGTAGTCTGTCCTAACGCCAAGCTTGTCAGGTGTTGTCAAGTGGCTATAAAAAGCTTGGTATAAGCATTTTTAGTGCCTCTTGAGTAAGGCATGGTGGACGGTGAGCCACTAAACTAAATGGATACCTTTTTAAAATGCTTATAATAATAATCCATGGAAAAGGCAAAGATTGGAGTGCTTACCATATCAGACAGGGCAAGTAGAGGAGAATACGAAGATATAAGCGGTAAATACATTATAGAGTATATAAATGAAGTTGTCACCTCACCCTTTGAGATAGTATACCGTATAGTCCCTGACGAGAGAGACCTAATAGAGGGTGCTTTGATACACATGGCGGATGTGGAGGGTTGTTGTCTTATACTTACCACTGGTGGGACAGGACCTGCACCAAGAGATGTGACGCCAGAGGCTACAGAGGCGGTATGTCAAAAAATACTCCCAGGCTTTGGTGAGCTTATGAGGGCGGTCTCATTAAAACAAGTGCCTACCGCAATACTTTCCCGTCAAACCGCAGGCATAAGAAACAAAACCCTCATAATAAACCTACCCGGTAAGCCTCAATCTATAAAGGTCTGTCTTGATGCGGTTTTCCCTGCAGTCCCCTACTGCATAGACCTCATAGGTGGACCCTACATAACCACAGATGAGAGCAAGGTAAAAGCCTTCAGACCCTCCAAGTAAGCTTACCTTTTTCTGGTAAACCTTATGAGCTTTCCATCCTTTGCATCAATTACCGCTGTGCCTTCCGTTCCTCTAACTCTGTAAAAACACTCTCCCGTTTTCTTATTCTGAGAGAGCTGGGCGGACTGCACAGTTCCTACATACTGTCTTGCGTTGTTTATGGCTTGCTCAATGCTTATGGAAGGTCTACAATCCTCAATGGCAAAGCTAAGTAAAGGAATAAGGAGGATGAGTGCCTTCATGTCTCCCACCTCCTGTGGAATATATAAAACTTTACTTTACTTCCTTCATCTTGTCCACCGCTTCCTGAAGGATGGACATAAAGGCTTCCACTCTATCCTCAAAGACCATTAACCTGTGCTTTTTGTCTTGTGTCCACTCTGTTATCACCAAGTAGGCGGAGCCATCCCTACCCTTCTTAATATCAAAAAAATATGTTCTTTTGCCGGCGTTTAACTTCTTAGAATAGAGCCTTTCCCTTTCCACGATACTACCTCCTCCCTTTTATTATAAGTTAAAAACCCCTTCCTCCTCATTGGTTATTAAGAACAACAAGGAGGGCAAAGCCCCCCAGTTTTTTATAAAAGCTCCCTTACTTTGGCTACCACTTCGTCGTAGTTTGGCTCTTGGGTTATCTCTGGCACAAGCTGTATGTAGGCTATTTTACCCTGCTTGTCTACCACAAATATAGCCCTTGCGAGAATACCCTTGAGAGCACCCTCGGATATGAGCACGCCATACTTCTCCATGTCTCTGTATCTGAAGTCAGAGGCTACCACCACATTGCCAATATTAAAGCTTTCGCAGAACCTCTTTTGAGCAAAGGGAAGGTCCATAGAAATAACGCACACTGCCACGCCTTCCATACCTGCCATAAGCTCGTTGAATTTTTTGGTCTCTGTCTCACATACGGGAGTGTCCAAGGATGGGACGGTGATTATCACCTGCACCTTGTCACTTGGTCCACCTATAGCTATTTCTTGAAGGTCCTTTGTGACCACGTAAGCTACTGGAGCAGGGTCTCCAACCTTTAGAGTAGGTCCGCAAAGGGCAACAGGGTTGCCTTTTAGGTTTACAGTCTGTGCCATGGTTTTACCTCCCTATGGGTTTTGCTATATTTTAAGGGTTGTGCAAGGACTTTCAGAATGATTTATATCAAGAATCTTAGAGGCTTAGGCTTATAATTTACTATCATGCAGGCACAAAACCTTGAAGAGCTAAAGAGGCTTGTTCTTAAGGTATTGCCAGAAATTATTAAGGAAGACCCCGTTATAAAGGCTTATATCAAAGACCTACTAAAAGACAGCTTTGCAGAGAAGGATAAGACCGAAGATAGGATAGAAAAGCTCTATGAGGAACTGGTAAGACTAAGAGAGGAGTCCGAGAAGAGGTGGCAGGAGTATTTGGAAGATAGGGAGAGAATGTGGGCGGAGTTGGAAAGACAAAGGGAAGAGTCTAACAAAAGATGGGAGCAATACATACAAGAAAGAGATAAAATGTGGGCAGAGTTAGAAAGGCAAAGGGAAGAGTCTGAAAGAAAGTGGGAGGAGTATAAGAAAGCTCTTGAGGAGCAAAGAGAAATACTTATGCAACATTCCAAGATACTTGAAGAACACAGCAAAGCTATACAGACTCTCATGGAAGAGGTAAAAAGGCTAAGCAGGAAACATGACTCTACTATTGGTGCTCTTGGAGCTCGCTGGGGGCTACATTCTGAGGAATCTTTTAGGAATGCTCTCAAGGGTATACTTGAGGAGAGTTTTCCTGTAAAGGTGGAAAGATATATCAACTACGACAAGGAAGGTATAGTTTTTGGAAGACCAGACCAGATAGAGCTTGACCTTATTATTAAAAATGGCGAGATAATAGTGGCGGAGATAAAGTCCTCTATGAGTAAGGCTGATGTGTATGCCTTTTTAAGAAAGTTAGACTTTTACCAATCTAAGGAAGGCGTAAAGGTTAGCAGAGCCATAATAATATCGCCTATGGTAGACCCAAAGGCAAAGGAGGTGGCACTAAAAAATGGTATAGAGGTTTATTCTTATGCAGAGGATGTGGAGGG
>JBBKAW010000087.1 GCA_037722135.1 Aquificaceae bacterium | reverse complement strand
TATCCCTTATTTGATATACAAAAGTATTTATGCCTTTGTAGCTTGCACTTGTTTCAAGCTCTTCTTTTGTATCTGCATTTGTGTTGTCTGTGGCTATTTTCATACCCTTGGGCTTTTCTTCCTTAGCCTCTAAGTTTTGCATTACTACTCCTTCTGTGGGCATGCATCCCTTTTCCATTATGTATGCACGTCCCTCTGGTGAGACTGCCATTTCCACAAAAGGGTCTATCAACAGGCTTCCAAGGGCTAAGGCGAAAAACCAACCTCTTCCGTATCTACCTCCTTAGCCACCTCTTTGGCTAAAAGGGTCTTTATTTTAAGGTCTTCCCTCAGGGCTTGATACTCTACATATCTGGATACCTCATTGGCATCACCCCTTTCCAGAGCAGAGCCGAACCTTTTAAGGGTTATGTATGGACTTGCAAAGAACCACGCACCGAAGATTAGCAAAGAAATTAGGACCACCATTATGATAGCTTTTTTTTCGTATTTTACCTTTCCTTGCTGTTAAATTATAACCTATGCAGGCTAACATATTGGTGGTGGATGACGAAAAGGGTATAAGAGAAACCCTAAGGAGTATCCTTGAAGAGGAAGGCTACAGTGTATCCACTGCGGACAGTATAAAGTCCATGAGGGAAAAGGTAGAGCGTTTTTACTTTCATTGTGTGCTCTTGGACCTTTGGCTTCCTGACGGTAATGGGCTTGAATATATTTCTTACCTGAAGGAAAAACTCCCAGGTTCTGCCATTATAGTCATAACAGGTCATGGCAAAACAGAGCATGCGGTCAGGTCAATAAAGGAAGGTGCATACGACTTTCTTGAAAAACCCTTTTCTATGGATAGGCTTTTGACAACGGTAGAAAAAGCCCTAAGGGAGACCATAAGGTCAAGAAAAGAAGAAGACCAAGACCCAATCATTGGTAAAAGCAGGCAGATACTACAGGTAAAGGAACTCATCCACAAGGTGGCAAAGACCAACGCCAACGTCCTTATCGTAGGAGAAAGTGGCACAGGGAAGGAGCTTGTAGCAAGGAGAATACACGCCCTTTCAGAAAGGTCCGAAGGACCCTTTATAGACATAAACTGTGCTGGGCTTCCTGACGACCTTGTGGAGGCAGAGCTTTTTGGCTACGAAAGAGGTGCCTTTACCTCCGCCAGTCAAAGAAAGCTGGGTAAAATTGAGCTGGCTCATGGTGGCACGCTCTTTTTGGATGAGGTTTCCGAGCTAAGTCCAAAGGCACAAGCAAAGCTCCTTAGAGTGCTTGAAACAAAAGAATTTACAAGACTTGGTGGAACGCAGGTAATAAGGTCTGACTTTAGACTCCTGTGTGCCACCAACAAAAACCTGCAGGACGAGGTAAAAAAAGGGAACTTCAGAGAAGACCTCTATCATAGGATATCCACCTTTGTGATAAGTCTACCACCTCTTAGAGAAAGGGATGAGGATATAATTCTACTCGCTGAGCATTTCCTATCAAAGTTTCTAAAAGAATACAACAAACAACCTAAATATTTAAGTGAAGGTGCAAGAAAACTTCTTCAAACCTACCCGTGGAAAGGAAACGTAAGAGAATTGAAAAACCTTATGGAAAGGCTTGCCATACTCCACGAAGGCACGCAGATAACAGAAAAAGACCTAAAAAGTCTTCTTGGTTTTGACCATGAGCCAGAGGATATAAGGTCTCTTCTCATGGAAAAGGACCTAAGGAAGGCAAGGCAGTCTTTTGAAAAGCTTTTCATTGAAAGAAAGTTGAAGGAAAACGACTATGACCTTAGAAAAACCGCAGAAGCCATAGGCATAGACCTTTCTAACCTATACAGGAAGATAAAGCAGTATGAGATAGAGATAAATTCATAAACTACATAAAGCCATAGACAAAGGTGAAACCAAACAAGAGACCTGCAAAAACAAAAGCACTTTTTATATCCCTAAAAGGCAGGATAAGGTTCAGCAATAGGTATATTAGAGAAATTGCAAAAGGTAAGATTAAATGATGCCAAAAACCAAACTTTTCTTTTAGCATTTCATCAAGTGCCTTGTATGTTATGCTAAGACCATCTTTACCAAAAAAGTCCTTTATACCCACTCTTATGAGTTGCGGAGCACTTGTGTATAGCACGAGAGGTTTGTAGCTTTCTAAAATCTTTCCGTTAGTTTTTTGCACTGCCAAATAGGTGGCTACCGCACCATGCTTTTGAGTATATTTATAGAGATTCTCCAACTGCTTCTCATTTTCTACAAACTTAAGAGTCCTCGCATAGGGTGCTATTCCCGCCTGTTTTCGCCATATATTTCCTGTATCCCATATGCTCTGTGCGAGTTTTCTGTCCTTTACAACCGCCTTAGCTAAGGGTTCGCTAAGAGCAGAGGTTTTCCTCAAAGCCCTCAAAAAGTCAAAAGCTGGAGACACTAAACCAAGTGCAGAAAGTCCAAGAACAAACTCATCTACCTCTTTGCCTCTAAGGAAGTTAAAGACTTCTCTAAAAACATCTCTCACGTCTCCAAAAATAGTCATATCTGAGATAAAAACGCAAAAGAGAGAAGTTATGTCTTCAGGTATACCATACACAATGGACTTGCCACACTTTTTAGCCTTGTAGACAAGACTGTTAAGAGTATCCTCCGACCTTTTGTATATCTCGTCCGCTTTTTGTCTTTCTTCTTCTGTAAAACCCTCGGAACTTTTAACAAATTCCGCTATAGTTTTGGCTTCTTCGTATCTTTCTTCCAAATAAGCCTGCTCCATATCACGCAGAATTTCTTCCTTTTGAAGTTTTATGAAGTTGTATTTTCTATCTGGAGTGCCTACCCAAAAAAGTAGGGCTATAAATAGTATAAAAAGGA
>JBBKAW010000086.1 GCA_037722135.1 Aquificaceae bacterium | reverse complement strand
CGTCCGCTAACTACAAAAAGTAGTAGGCTCAATCTTATACCTTTGCTTAGGTATTCCAAAGCCATGGAAAGCTTATCAGAGGCTTGTTTGTATGCCTCTTTTCTCGTCTCCAAGTATTTTTTGTGGAGCAAGTTTGTTATAGCCTTTAGAAGTATTAATTGTCTCTCGTATTCCCAGTCTTCCACCTCAAGGGCTTTTTTGTATAGTGTAAGTATATTCCCCTCAAGCAAAGCCTTTGCGGTGTTTATTAACTCTTTGTCCTCCTTTAACTTAAGAGCCATCTCAAGGCTTCCTTCAGAAAGTTCAAGGATTAGTGGGTCATCTATTCCTGTTTTTTCTTTCAATTCTTCTTCGCTCAACGGTGGGACTTCAAGGAGAAAACTACGGGATTTTATGGTAGGCAGGATTTTTTGAAGCTTACTGGCTACCAAGAGAAAGTGAGTATCCTCGGGAGGCTCTTCAAGAACCTTCAAGAGGGCATTCTGTGCTTGCATATTCATAGCATCCGCAGGCTCTATAAGAACTACCTTTCTTTTAGATAGGGCGGGTTTAAGATATACAAAGTCTTTAACGCCTCTTATTTGGTCTATCTTTATCTCAGCCTTTTCTGGCTTGAGGTATATAAAGTCTGGGTGGTCTCCTCGGAGGTAGAGATAAACCTTTTTACCTCTCTTGTCCTCTCCGTAGAAGGCTAACTCCTCTTCCTTTTTCTCCTTAAAGTCCTTCATATGGAAGCAAGACTCACACTCTCCACAGGGTGGGTATTTTTCTTGTAGACACAAAAGGGAACTTGCAAATTCAAAGGCTATGTCCCTTTTTCCTATGCCTTCCTTTCCATACATTAAAAGTGAGGCTGGCACGCGTCTTTGGTAAAAGAGTCTACTTAAGAATTGTCTGAACCTGTCCCTCATATCATAAGCTCTTCTACAAACCTTATGTGATGTTTTCCCTGTTGAAATTCTCTACTGGAGAGAACCCTCTTGTGAAATTCTATGTTGGTCTTTAGTCCACTGCCAGATATTCTAAACTCCTCAAGGGCTCTTATAGACCTCTTTATAGCCTCTTCTCTTGTTTGCCCCCAGCATATGAGCTTGGCAAGGAGAGAGTCATAATAGGGTGGCACAGAGTAGCCACAGTATAGGTGAGTGTCTACCCTAACACCATAGCCTCCTGGGAGATATAACTCTTCTACCATGCCGGGAGAGGGTAAAAAGGTATTTGGGTCTTCCGCATTTATTCTACACTCTATGGCGTAGCCTCTTCTTTCTGGCTTTTGTATGTTTAATTTTTCACCCCTTGCTATTCTTATCTGCCATTCTACCAAGTCTATGCCATAGACCATCTCCGTGACGGGATGCTCTACCTGTATGCGTCCGTTCATCTCCATAAAGTAGAAGTTGCCCTCTTGGTCTACAAGAAATTCCACCGTGCCTGCACCCTCATATCCTATCTCTCTGCAAAATTCAGCCACAAGTTCTTCCATTTCTCTTCTCTTTTCTTCTGTAAGATAAGAACTTGGAGCTTCTTCTATGAGTTTTTGATGTCTTCTTTGAATGGAGCACTCCCTTTCTCCGAGGGTAAGCACATTTCCATATTTGTCCGCAAGGACTTGTATTTCTATGTGTTTGGGGTTTATGAGATATTTCTCTATGTATACTCTTCCATCTCCAAAGGCTACCTGTGCCTCCTGCATGGCTAAAGGTAGCTTTTCTCTCAGCTCCCTTTCGTTGTTTATAACTCTTATGCCTCTTCCTCCTCCACCTGCAGCAGCTTTTATAACTATTGGATAACCTATCTTGCTTGCCACCTCAAGAGCCTTCTGAAAGTCCACAGGTCCATCGCTTCCCGGCACAAGGGGAAGTCCAACCTTTTTTGCCACCTCTTTTGCCTTTACTTTATCACCGATTAGTTCAAGGGTTTCCGCAGAAGGACCCACAAAGATCTTACCACTCGCCCTAACTATTTCTGCAAACTTGGGGTTTTCCGACAAAAAGCCGTATCCCGGATGGACCGCATCCGCACCCGAGACCTCAAGAGCAGACATTATTCTGGGCGTGTCTAAATAGCTCTTTGAGGGTTCTGGAGGTCCTATGCATATGCTCCTGTCTGCAAGTTTTACGTGCATGCTGTTTGCATCCGCCTCTGAGTATATGGCTATAGTCCTTATACCCATTTCTTTGGCGGTTCTTATAACTCTAACCGCTATCTCACCTCTATTGGCTATAAGAAGGCTCTGCATCAAGACTATTTTACACACAAAGGCTATACAATTTTCACATGTCAAACAAGATAGTAGTATGCATCACAGGAGCAAGCGGTGCCATATATGGCTATAGACTCTTACAGGTTCTAAGTTCAATGGACTTTGAGATAGACCTTATAGTCTCCTCTTCTGGCTGGGTGGTTCTAAAGCAAGAGCTTGACCTAACCAAGGCAGATATACTCAGGGAGTTTTCAAAGGTAAGGCTCATTCCAGAAAAGGACATAGCCAATCCAGTAGCCAGTGGTTCAAGGCTTATCTTTTATAGGGGTGTGGTGGTAGCACCCTGCTCCATGAGCACTCTCTCTCATGTAGCCTGTGGGACTAACCAAAACCTTATCCACAGAGTATGCGAAGTAGCCCTAAAGGAAAGAGTTCCTCTTGTTTTGTTGGTAAGAGAAGCACCCTATTCTTTGGTTCATCTTAAAAACATGCTTGAAGTTTCACAAGCAGGTGCAATAGTCATGCCCGCAAGCCCGGGTTTTTATCACAGACCCAAAAGCTTGCAAGAGCTTGTAGACTTTGTAGTGGGTAAGGTGCTTGATAGTTTGAGGATAGAGCATAACCTATACAGAAGGTGGAGGGAATA
>JBBKAW010000085.1 GCA_037722135.1 Aquificaceae bacterium | reverse complement strand
ATACCTATGCCTCCAGCTTCTGCCAACTTCCTACTAAGGTTTTCAAGAAAGATATCGTAGTATAACTTAGTATCAAAGGGTTTTCTCTCTAACATAGGTTTAAAGGCTTCTTTCATGACTTCCTTCAAAAGTATGGCTTCAAACTCAATAGCGACTGCCTTCTTGTCTTTTTTCATAGTATCTATGTAATTCAACCCTTGAGGAGGAAACAACATTTTTCCGTCAACCCTCATTTGTATAATTATAATATGCTCCTACTTATTCTTTTCCTCTTTTTACCACTAAGTCTTTTCGCGCAGGTTTTCATAATGTCTAATTATCCCTTGAGAAAAAACAATATAGAAAGGGTCATTAACGAACAAAATTACAAAGCAATAGTGGATATTATAAGAAACATAGAGGATGTGAAGGATGTTTACATAATGGAAAGTGAAGAGGGAGTCTACATCTACGTGGAAAGGTTTCCAATAATAAGGTCTATACATATAAAAGGAAATGTGGCACTTATTAAAGATGAAATACTGTCTCATCTTGGCTTTTATGAAGGAATGCCCGTGAGAGGTCCAGAGTTTGATGAATCGGATATAGAAGATAGGGTTAAAAGGCTATACATGGATAGAGGCTTTCTTGACGCCTCTGTAAAGGTCACGCTAACAAAGGATGAAGAAGGTTACATAGACATATATATGGGAATAGATGAAGGACCTGTCTACTTTACAGATGGAGGGGTATATAAAGGATCAAGCTATCCTTCTTCTGTTTTGGATGAGTCCATAGGACTTGTAAGAGGCAGGGTAGTAAAGGAAAGTCTTTTCAGAGACAGTGTGTTTCAGCTTCAGGACTTCTACATTGAGGAGGGTTTCTGGGACAGCTTTGTTTACTATGAGGGGCTGGAAAAGTTAAGACTAAATAGACCCTTCTACCACGTTCTTATGCCTATGGATAAGCAGATAAAGAGAAGACCCCTTAGGTTTTTAGGCTCTCTCTCCGAGGGCATCTCAAACCTTTTTACTCACCCCATTGCCACCTTTAGAGCCTTAACTGGAAGGGGCTTTGTTGCACGACCTGTATTTCATATAATTGAAGGTAAGAAATACAATATTAATTGGGAAGGAGCAAGCTTTTTTACAGAAAAGGAGCTTACCGCTATAAGCGGTCTACAAAACAAAGGTGTTGATCCCTTTTCACTTGAGGAAGCAAGGGAAAGCATAATAAGAGCATATCATAAGAAGGGTTTCTTTGATGTGAAAGTTGAATATGAAATGACAGAATACACAATAAATTTCAAAATACAGGAAGGAGACAGATATAAGGTTGTTGGAGAAGGCTTTGACGGACAGTTTTATGATGAGGATGTGTTAGAAAAAATCCTTAAGTCTAAATTGGAAAAGTTATACAAAGAGGGCTATACGCTTGCAGATGGTAGACTAAAAAAGGAGGTCCTTAGAGACAAAAAAGAGGTAAAGGTGGAGTTTGATATAAATCCAGGAAAAAGGCAGATACTAAAGGATGTAAAGTATGAAGGCGAAAACAGAGATATAAAGAAGCTATTCAGCAAACATAGAGATAAACTACCTGCTATATTTAACACAAACCTGATTGAAGCCATAAATATAGACTTACAAAACTACTTCCTTAAAAAGGGTCTAATGGATGGTAGTTTTGAAATAGATGTTAAGGTTCAAGAAGACGAAGAAAACTTCTTTTACACATACATATACAGAGTGGAAGAAGGACAAGTATACAAACTTGGTGAAACTATATATTACGGCTATGAAAAGACTTCATCCAGAGAGCTATCATATATGACAAAAAAGGCACAGAATTACTCACAAAATCTTGATGACGAAACGCTACACAACATGCTAACCAGCGGTATATTTAACGGTGTATCCATAGATACCTTTGTTGACAAAGAAAAGAAAGTAGTCCACCGCTTAATTCAGTTATCAGAAGATAAAAGAGGTCTTCTTGACCTTTCTCTCGGATACAACACGGAAGAAAATATATCTCTTGAAGGTTTTATCGGTTTAAAGAACTTGTTTGGAGTAGGACTCTCTTCTGGTTTAAAATATAGAAAAACTGGTAAAAGAGAGCTTTATGAACTTAGCCTCTCAGACAACTTTTTGTTTTCAAGTAGATACTGGTTCAAGTCCAACCTGTTTAAAACCTATGAAGAACACAGAAGCTACAATCTTGACTCATATGGCTCTAACCTTCAATTAGGCTATAGGATAACAAGGAATACATCCGTAGGTCCTGTCTTTAGCCTTCTTAGGAACGAGGTAGATGGACAGAAGTATAACCTCAGAAAGTATGGGGTATTTCTCTTAAGAGAGTTTAAGGATGACATCTTCTCACCAAGCAGAATACATTACAATAGCGTAAACCTTAGTCTTGCAGAAGGTGATGCGCGTTATTCTAAATTTGAACTTTCTACTTTTTATCACATACCATTGCCAAAGGAGTTTAAGTTTAGCTTCAAGGTAGCTGGAGGTGCGGTTTGGGGAGATGCACCCATATTTGACAGGTTTTTCTTAGGTGGTCTTAGAGACCTAAGAGGCTATTCTTACGAAGAGATTGGTCAACCCAATGGTGGTAAATACTATACTTTTGGAAGGGTTGAGCTTACATTTCCCCTAAGAGAGCCCTTCATCGGAGTTATTTTTGGAGATGTGGGTAGTGTTAATGACAAGCCTAAGGATTTATATAAAAGTCTCAAGGCTGATGCGGGCTTAGCCTTAGGTGTAAACACACCAATAGGACCCATAAGAGTTGATGTAGCTTTCCCCTTTGAAGGCAGATGGCTTAATAAGTTTAAGGTTTATCTATCTGTAGGCTATTATTATTGAGGTCTTTTCCTTTCAATTTTCTGCTTGTATTGGTCTATCTTCTCCTTTCTATGTTGGGGGTTTGCAAAATAGAGGGCGCTTAGGAAAAAGGA
>JBBKAW010000084.1:14253-21046 GCA_037722135.1 Aquificaceae bacterium | reverse complement strand
TATCAATAAAGTTAGGTGGAAGTCCTTTTCTTTCGTAAGATAAAACAAGGGTAAGCCTTCTCTTCGCTTCATCCTTGCTCTTAATTTTAGAGTCCCATATCATGCTTATAACCCCAGTAGCTTTTGAAATAAATTCTTTTTATCTCCATAGTAAACCATAGGAACATCCTCACCCTCAATCCTTCTTGCCATATCTATGATAGCCTTTGATGCATTGTACTCGCTTGAAAGAACTATAGGTTCACCTCTATTGGTAAAGTCTACGAGTTTTGGTTCTTCTGGCACTATGCCTATAGGTTTGACTTTTAGTATATCCACTATGTCTTCCACGGATAACATTTCACCTTTTTTCACGCTTTCCCAATTTATTCTGTTTATTATGAGGTAGTATTCTTTCTTGCCCATGTTTTCTAAAAGCCCTATCACCCTGTCCGCATCTCTTATAGAAGAAACTTCTGGATTTACCACCACGAGTGCTATATCCGCCGGTAAGACGGCTATCTGAAAACCCTGTTCTATACCTGCAGGAGAGTCTATAAAAATGTAATCGTATTCGCCAGACTCTTTTATTTCGTTTATAAGCTCTTTCCACTTCTCCTTGTCTACCGCATCCTTATTTTTTGTTTGGTTTGCAGGAAGTAGCCATAGGCTCAGCCCTCTTTTATCTTTTATGAGAGCCTTGTGAAACTCCACCCTGCCTTCAAGTACATCAAGCACATCGTAAACTATTCTGTTCTCAAGCCCTAATATCATGTCAAGGTTTCTCAATCCTATATCTGCATCTACTGCGAGAACTTTTTTTCCAAAACTCGCCAATGCAACGCTGATATTGGCTACCATAGTAGTCTTGCCTACACCTCCTTTTCCGGACGTAACAACAAAAACTTTACTCATCTACACCCTCTCAAGTATTATATTACCATCTTCAACTTTTGCAATCTCGGGATAGCCTGGAGATTTTCTCTCCTCTTCGTTCAATATGGCTACCTTTTTGCCTATTCTTATCTGTTGTGGCTCCATTTCTAAAGCAACCACCACCGCATTTTCATCACCCAAAGCTCCTGCTACCGCAATACCTCTTAGCTTACCCATAACTATTATGTTTCCCGCTGCCACTACTTGAGCGTCCTTATTTACATCTCCAAGCACCAGAATATCTCCGTTGTGTTCTACCCTCTGACCAGACCTAAGATGCCTCTGAACTACCATTAGCCTTTCCCTTTTTGTGTTTCCCAGACCTGAAAAACTTAGCTTCTTTACGCTTTTTATATTTCCTTCTATGAGGGCTTTTTCTATTTTTTCAATTTCCTCTTCCTTAAGCACACCCTTTCCATCTATTAGCACGCAACTACCTTCAAAAAGCTTTGAAGAAAGCTTCTGCTTTAGCTCTTCTATAAGGGAATCTATATTCCCACCTTCCTTTATTTCTACCAGCACAACAGGAAGGGTTATTCCTTTTATCTCTACCATGTTTTTGTTGGCTCCGGGGGAGGGACTCGAACCCCCAACCTGACGGTTAACAGCCGCCTGCTCTGCCAGTTGAGCTACCCCGGATAACCTCACATATAATATTATACACCTTATCTGACCCTTTGGTATACTTTTTATCATGATAAGAAACTGGGATGGGTGGATACTATTTAGCATCACTGCCTTGTTTTTAATGGGTGAGGCTGTAATAATAAGTGTGAATGTAGTTCCGTATTTGATGGATTCTTATCAGAAGTTAAGTATATACAAAAAGCCACTTATTCAGCTGTTGACCTTCCTCTTTGGATTTATGTTGGCGAGCATTATCGCCAAGTATGACTACAGAAAATTTATGAATGGGGTGTTTCCATATTTGTTTATTCTAATGGCGGTATTCAGTCTTTTGGTAGTCTATATAAAGAAGTTAATGACTGGTAAAGCTGTTGATAGATGGCTTTTCGGTGGTAGTGTTCAGCCTTTTGAATTTACCAAAATTGCCCTTATTATCTTCCTTTCTTACTACATAGTTCGTAAAGGAAACCTAAGACAATGGAAACACCTCCTGTGGGCTATATTTTTTCCTGCTGTTATCTCTTTTCTACTTCTTGTGCAACCTGATAAGGGCGGAGCTATCTTTATACTGCTTATAACAAGCCTTATGGTGTATGTGGGTGGTGCTCCTAAAAAGGCTTATCTTCTTATGCTACTTCTGTTTGTTTTTGTGGTTTACTACATACTCACCTCAAAAGGCTATGTAGCGGAAAGGCTTTCTGCGTGGAGAAACCCTTTTGCTGACCCAGAAGATAGTGGATATCAGATAATACAGTCCTTGTATGCTCTTGCCAGAGGGGGAATTATGGGTGTGGGCATAGGTCAGGGGCTTCAAAAACTTGGACCTTTGCCAACCTCTGATACGGACTATGTGATAGCAATTATAGGAGAAGAGATGGGTTTCGTTGGTGTTTTTGCGGTAATAATTCTATATGCCATATTGGTGGGGAGATTGATATGGCACGCTCTTATGTCTAAGGAACAGATGGAAAAACTTTTGCTTTTCGGGGTTGCTATGAATTTTGCTATATCTTTTCTTTGGAACCTTGCCATGGTTTCAAACCTCATACCACCAAAGGGAACAGCTTTACCTTTTGTAAGTTATGGTTCATCTAACCTTCTCGCATCCTTAATATTTCTTGGCATAGCCCAGTCTGTCATAAACCATCAAGAAAGAAGTCTCTCAAGTCCTTTGAGGACATCACCCACGCCCACCATACTTAAGCATGCTTGAGTTCCTGTCTTACAGACCTTAGGGTTTGGTGAACAGGGAGAGCAATAAAGCTTAGGTTTAACATAACCACCTATTAAAGGATAAAAGCCGTAGTCTGGTGATGTGGCGGTGTATACACTAAGGGCGGGAACTCCGAGGGCGTTGGCTATGTGCACTGGTGCAGAATCGCAGGAAATTACCACTTTTGACAGGCTTATAACTGCCATAAGCTCTCTCAGAGAGGTCTTACCTATGAGGTTTATCCCCTCTACCTTGTCAAAAATACTTGCTCTTTGAGTGTCCGCTCCTACTATGACAGGCGTTATACTTAACCTTTTGGAAAGCTCCAACCATCTGTCAATATTCCACTCCTTTAGCCTAAAGTTGGAAAAAGGAGAAAGCACTGCAAAGCTCTCAGGAAGTCTAAACTTATCCCTTACCCTTTTTTTCTCTTCGTCTGATACATAAAGGTATGGCATTCTTTCAAATTCTCTTATTCCCAGAGGCTTTAGGAGTTCAAGGTTTCTGTCCACTTCGTGAATACCCCATCTGTGTTTTACAATGTGTGTGTAGAGCCACTTTAACTCAGACCTGTCAAAGCCAATCCTTGTTGGCACGCCAGCGAAAAAGAGTATGAGGGCACTCCTTGCGGATATGTGTGGGCTTATAGCAATGTGGTATTCTCTTAGTTTTTCAATGACCTCAAAACTCTCCCAAAAACCCTTGTCAAAGGTTATAAGCTCCACATCCAAACCTTTTAAAAGCTCCCTTATAAAGCTTCTGCCTGCAAAGGCAACTTGCGATGATGGAAAATGCCTTTTAAGAGTTCTTATAAGGGGGGTGGTAAGCACCACGTCCCCCAAGTAAGCACTTTGCCATATAAGTATTTTCATCTAATTTCAGATATACTGGCTATCCTCCATTTCTTTTCGTCCTTTATCACTATAAAGGTGAAAATTTTCTCAACACCCTCTTTGTCCATAACCTTTACTACGACCTCCGCATGTTTATCGTCTATCCTGCTTGTATCAAGCACTCTAACCTTCTTTATGTTCTCTCCCATAGAAGATAAAATACAGGCGAGCACCTCTGAAGGCTTCATCTCTGTAAGCTGAAGAGGCAGTTTTACATCCTGCACAAGGGCATCCCTGAAGGGTGGATAAAGGAGCTTTACCGCTTTCCTGCCTTCTCCATCCCTTATGTTTTCAATAAAGTCCTTTACCGTGTTCCTTGCAGACTTTTCTGGGTTTTCCCCGCAAGACCTTAAGACAAAAAAGGCAAGTAGCACTGCTCCTACTACAATGGCTACCCTTTTCATAGCTTTACCTCCTCTATGAGATATTTATGGATTGCTTGTGCGGACCTTCTGCCCTCTGAAAGAGCTCTGACCACTGTGTCTCCCCCATTTACCGCATCACCCCCTGCAAAAAGACCTTTTATAGAGGTTCTAAAGTTCTCATCCACTTTAATGGTGCCCCATTTTGTAAGTTCAAGACCCGGCATGTCTTCGTAAGCTATTGGATTAGCCTTTTGACCTATGGCAAATATTACAGAATCGCATTCTATTATGTGTTCTGAGCCTTCTACTGGCACAGGCTTGGGTCTTCCACTTTCATCTGGCTCACCCAAGGTCATTTTTATGCACTTGAGACCTACCACGTTACCTCTATCATCCCCTATTATCTCTATAGGTTGAGTGAGCCAGTGTATTATGGCACCCTCCTCTGATATGTGGTCCCACTCCTCTTGGCGAGCGGATGAAGTCTCCCGCGTTCTCCTGTAGACTACATGAGTTTCCACACCAAGCCTAAGAGCGGTTATAGCACAATCCACTGCGGTAAAGCCCCCACCTATTATAGCAGTCCTTTTACCAAGATTTACTGGCGTTCCACTTTGAGGAAACAGGTCAGCTCTATATAACCCTACTCTTGTGAGGACTTCTATGGCAGAATAGACACCCCTTAGATGGTCTCCTCTTATTCCCAGAGAGCCTCTGCCCGCACCCACACCCAAAAAAACCGCATGGTATTTTTCCAAAAGCTCCGAAAGCTTTATGGTTCTTCCCACTACGTAGCCAAAAAAGAACTTTACTCCGAGTTTCTCAAGCCTTTTTACTTCCCAATGGAGAAGGTCTCGTGGTAGCCTTGCATGAGGTATGCCATACGCCATTACACCACCAGCCTCTGGTAAGGCTTCAAAGACATGAACCTCATGCCCCCATCTGGCAAGGTCATAGGCACAGGAAAGACCTGCAGGACCTGCCCCTACCACTGCCACCTTATAGCCCGTCGGTTCTGCCCTTTCAACTTCAATCTCAAATCCCGATATTCTTATAAAATCTCCCACAAACTTCTCTAAAGCACCTATGCTTACAGGTAGCCCTTTGTTTTTTCTCCCACGAACAGTATCATAGTAGAGTATGCATGAACCTTCGCACTGCCTTTCTTGAGGGCATATCCTTCCGCATATAGACGGGAAAGGGTCTGCTTCTATTATCTTCTTGTATGCACCTATAAGGTCTCCTTCCGTTATCTTCCTTATAAAACCCGGTATATCCACATTTATAGGACAACCCTTTATACACCTTTGGTCCGCATCCTTGCAAAAGAGACATCTTTGGGCTTCATCAAGAGCAAGGCTCACAGAATAACCAAGGGCGTACTCTCTAAAAGTCCTTACCCTCTCGGAGGGAGGTATAAGGGGCTCTGGGTTTCTGTCCT
Source organism: Aquificaceae bacterium (assembly GCA_037722135.1). NCBI lineage: Bacteria > Pseudomonadati > Aquificota > Aquificia > Aquificales > Aquificaceae > Pampinifervens > Candidatus Pampinifervens sericum. The sequence goes on along the minus strand of JBBKAW010000084.1, from coordinate 15,592 downwards.
CGTATCTTATACGTTTAGCCATTAGTGAATAATTATATTCGTAAAGGAGAAGTTGTAGCTATAACGTGTACTTAAACACCCATACACGGATACTTATAAAGCCTGTTAAATATATAAACAAAAACCAATAGGAGATGCTAACCATTAGCAAGAGCCTGCAAGGCACAAAGACCCTTGAGAACCTTAAACATGCCTTTGCTGGAGAGTCCCAGGCAAACAGAAGGTATCTCTACTTTGCCAGAAAGGCGGACATAGAAGGCTATCCAGACATAGCCAACATCTTCAGAGAAACCGCTGAAGGTGAAACAGGACACGCCTTTGGACATCTTGAGTTTCTTGAAAAGTACAGTGGTGGAGACCCTGCTACCGGTATGCCCATAGGCACTATGGAACAAAACCTTGAGGCTGCAATAGCGGGTGAAACCTACGAATACACAGAAATGTATCCTGGCTTTGCAAGAGTAGCAAGAGAAGAAGGCTTTGACGACATAGCGGAGTGGTTTGAGACACTCGCAAGGGCAGAAAAATCTCACGCAGGAAGGTTCCAAAAGGCTTTAGAGTCTCTCAAGGGATAATCTAAAAGAGACTTAGGGGGCGTTCGCCCCCATCTAAGTTAAAGAACAAAAGGAGTTTAATATGCAAGAGCTTGCCATTGGTGGAGTAAAGGATTTTGAGTTTAACATAAAGGACCCCAATTTTCTTAACGAACAGGCTCTATGGGAAGAGGCGAAAAGGGTTTACTCCAAGTGTAAAGATTGTAGGATGTGCGTTACCTATTGTCCTTCCTTCCCTGCACTTTTTGATGCGGTAGACAGGCATGAGGATGACCTACAAAAGCTTTCCAAAGAAGAACTTGCCCTTCCCTTAGAGCTGTGCTTTCACTGCAAGCAGTGCTACTTTAAATGTCCTTATACACCACCCCACGAATGGAGGATAGACTTTCCTCATCTTTCTCTTAGATATAAGGTTTGGAAGTTCAAAAACAAGGGAGCAAAGCTTACCGATAAGCTAATGCTAAATACAGACCTTGTAGGCAAGCTCTCTGTTCCTTTTGCTCCCATAGTCAATAAGCTAAACACTATCCCAACCTTTAGAGTTATCATGGAAGGAGTTATGGGTGTGGACAGAAGGGCAAAACTACCACCCATAAACTCTGAAACCTTCACGAGTTGGTTTAGGAAAAACAGAAAGCCAGTCAAAGGTCAAAATGGAAAAGTTGCCCTGTTTTACACCTGCCTTCTTAACTACAACTACCTTGAGAGAGGTAAAGCTCTTCTTAAGGTTTTTGAGAAGAACGACATATATGTGGAGCTTCCAGAACAGCAGTGCTGTGGTATAC